>CAYPHJ010000006.1:0-79291 GCA_964410485.1 uncultured Syntrophobacteraceae bacterium | reverse complement strand
GCCCTGAGCGTGGTCGAAGGGAGGGGCCAGGGGAGATTTTGGACAAGAGTGAAATGATCTGAAACTTATGGAGCCGCAAGCGTTTCTAGTCGAGGTCACAGAAGAGCACATCAAGCGCGAACGACGGAAGGCAAAAGAGCTGCGCGCGACTCAGTGGTGGAAGCGCAAGCGCGCCAGCGGGATCTGCCATCATTGCGGCGGCCACTTTGCACCACGAGACCTCACGATGGATCACCTCGTGCCGATTATACGCGGCGGCAAATCCACCAAGGGCAACGTCGTGTCCAGTTGCAAAGCTTGCAACTCGGAACGTAAATACCGTCTCCCGTTTGAAAAGAGCTTCTAGTTCCAGATTTCAAGTCTTCAAGTTCCGCTTTCGGCAACCACGAAACGCAGGCGGGAGTGGCGGGGCATCCCGACAAACGCGAGACGCGGAACGCGAAACCCGAGACCGGCTGTTCGCCGGGCCTTGCCAGCTTCTTGTGCATCGACTAGTATCCGATCTGGGCCGACAAGCCGAACACGCGTCGTGACCCGTTTCGAAATCGACGTCGGCAGGGAAAAGGAGGAACGCGCCATGGCAACAGAGACTTTTCTGGTGCGCACGATGTCCGACACGGTAGAGACGGACATTCAGCGCGTGCTTACGATCGTTAATGAAATCTTGCCGCGTTACAACCTTGAGCCGCTGAGCTTCCACAGACTGCGAAAAATAGCGGATGGACCTTTTGATCTATTTCTAATTCCCTTACTGTTTTCGCGATTGTATCATAGTGATCCTACCCTGATCTTCAACGAAGAGAAGCGCGCGGAGATCAGAGCGCACGCGCTCGAGATTGCGCGCAAGCACCGGTTCGATGCCGATCCGCCGGAGTTCATTCCGGGTATTGAGACGTCACTGAAGGAGACCCGGCAGGCGGGTTTGCGCAATGTGCTGATGACCACGGGCGGGCGGCGCTACAAACATCAGGCCATGGAGAACTACGGTATTGGCGTTTACTTCGACGAGATTATCGATCGCGATCAAACTTATTATGCGAAGGAGCAGGGATTATATTATCTCTACCGAAAGCACAAGCTTCCGCGTCTACGCGTCATTCTTCTTACGGGAACCGCGACGTACCTCCGTGCCGGCAGAAACGTCAGTGGGTGCAAGGTGGGCAATACCGAGCTGGAAGTGCTCACGGTAGCGCTCGTGACGGACCACTCCTACAATGATGAGGAGACGCTTGCGGCAGCCGGCCCGAATTTCACGATCCGAAGTTTTGCTGAGCTGCTCCCGGTCTTGGAAACGGCTGGAGCGTTGCCTCGAGTGGAGGGCAGAGTTCAAAAAGCTCAGGCCGTTTAGCCCGCTTGACGGGGAGGCATCGATGGCCAATGTGAGCACGTTTCTCAACGGCCGAGTGACAGTGAAGGTTGGCGATATCACCAAGGAAGCGGTTGATGCCGTGGTCAATGCGGCGAATAGCACTTTGTTGGGCGGCGGCGGGGTGGACGGAGCCATCCATCGAACCGGTGGTCCGGAGATACTAGAAGAGTGCAAGGAGGTTCGACGGTATAAGTATCCGGGCGGCTTGCCCGCAGGGCAAGCCGTGATGACGACTGCGGGCAAGATGCCGGCCAAATATGTCATCCATAGCGTAGGGCCGGTATACGGGCAAGGAGGAGAAGACAAGGCCGAGTTGCTGGCAGCTTGCTACCGCAATTCACTTCAACTTGCCGCTAATAATCGGCTCAAAACGGTGGCTTTTCCGGCGATCTCCACCGGGGTTTATGGCTATCCTCGGGATGAGGCGGCCAGAGTCTCGTCCCGAGCCATTGAAGATTTTTTGCGCAGCGATACTCGGATTCAGGAGATTCGCTTGGTCTTTTTCAGCGCATCCGATGCTGACGCCTTTTTGAAAAATCACTCCTTCACAGAGTAAATCGAGCAACGGCCAGGCGGGCCGGATCTTATGATGAGATCTTCCAGACCCGATCGCATTGGCGTGCAGGGTGTTTTTTATTCCCTGGCACATGTCCCTGATCTCGTTCGCTATGGCTCGAAACCGGCGCGCGAGCTTCGCGCCAGACCGGGGCTGGGAGAGGAGTTAGGGAAACACCTGAGATTTTTCTCCTCTGCTGTTTCTTATGCCCCGCATCAGGTGTTTACCGGCAATCTTACGCCAGAGGAACTGCGCGATTGTCCAGCCCCATGGTGCAAGAACGTTGTCGCGGGAGCCTCAGCCAAGGGGAGCTTCGGCGACATCCTTGAACAAAAGCACTTCTATGCGCTGCTTGCGGCGGCGGACAAGTTCAACCTGGTGGTGTTCGACGAGCAATGGTTCAACGAGAACGCCTCACGGCGTTCAAGCCGGCAAGCGCGGCTGCGGCCCGGGGCGGAGCTAAGAGCGCTGATTGCCGGCGGTGGGCTGCCGTTATTTCAAGGCGAAACGATCGTTGGTGTTGTTGAACCGGGTCACCCAGACGATGAAAGCCTCACTGCCGCGGTCTTGCTTGAGAATCTCTCGGCGAAAGTCACCGCCGCGCACTCGCTGCGGTCGCTTCTCGCAGCCCTTCGTGTTGATGCGAATGAGATTGATTTCGTGATCAGTTGCTCAGAAGAAGCCGTCGGCGATCGCTACAATCGAGGGGGCGGCAACCTGGCCAAAGCAATCGCGGAAGAGGTCGGTTGCGAAAACGCTTCCGGGTGTGATGTGAAGGCGTTTTGCGCCGGGCCGCTGTACGCGATCATTCATGGCGCTAGCCTGATCCGTTCAGGCCTTTGTCATAACGTCGCTGTTGTGGCGGGGGGGTCTCTGGCCAAGCTCGGCATGAAGTTCGATTCGCATCTGAAAAATGGCATGCCGGTATTGGAGGATGTGCTAGGAAGTTGCGCGCTAATATTGCACAGGGTAAAGGACTCGGAAGTGCATTTGAACTTGGATTCGGTGGCGTTTCATCCCGTGCGCGCTGGTTCATCGCCTCAAGCGATGGCAGAATGTCTGGTGGAAAGACCGCTGGCGAAGCTCGGCATGAGGCTCATCGATGTGGATCGTTATGCCGTCGAGTTGCACAATCCGGAGATTACCATTCCCTCCGGTAGCGGCGACGTGCCGCGCGCGAATTATATGACTCTGGCGGCCTTGGCTGTTCTTCGCGGCCAGCTCGACAAAGCGGCCATGGCTGAGTTTGTCCGTGCCCGCGGCATGATCGGTTACGCTCCGACGCAGGGGCATATTCCATCGGCGGTTGCCTACGTCGGACATGCGTTGCGCGCGCTCGAAAGCGGCGCGATCAAAAACGCCATGTTTATCTCGAAAGGAAGCTTGTTTCTCGGTCGCATGACGCAATTATCCGACGGGTGTTCGTTCTTGCTGACGCGAGATTAAGGGGGGCGGCGATGTTCCAAGGGAGAAAGATGATTGCCATCGGAGAGCGCGATGGTGTTCCAGGACCGCTGATTGCGGAATGTCTCGAAGGCGCCGGTTTTGAGGTGGTCTTTCAAGCAACCGAATGCTTCGTCTGAACCGCCGCAGGCGCAATGAACTTTGAGAACCAAGGTCTTATCAAGCGCCTGGCGGATCAGTATGGTCCGGAAAATCTTGCGGTCGTGCTTGGCAACGGGGATGCCCAGGGTGTGGAGGTTTTTGCGGAAACCGTGACTCAAGGAGATCCCACCTACGCGGGACCTCTGGCGGGAGTGTCTCTTCAAATACCCGTTTTTCACGTGCTCGAACAGGAAGTGCTGTCGGCTATCCCTGAAAAACTGCGCGAAAAAAAACTGGAACTGCCGCGATTGGTCATCGATGTGGGACCAATGTCGCAAGTCCTACAAGCGTATCGGAGAAAGCTCTAGCCTTGTTCAAGCGGTTCAAAATGTTCCAGTCGTTCCAACGGGTTCAAGTCGACCGAGTTCATTCTGCGATCTGACTGAACTACGGAAATATCGAACGAACGAATGCTCCGCTTCTCTTACCTCGATGACCCGGGGCGTCCAACAGTCCATTGAACGAATTGAACGGCTGTGAAGGTCAGCCCAGACGTCTCAACATAACCGATATGCACTGGATTGCCGTTTAATTTACTGTCCAAGGTGGTAGGCTGATGAAGAAGGCTATTGAGCTCGTGATGTTTGATCTGGACGGCACGTTAGCGAATACCGGGCAAGATCTGACAGACGCTGTCAATCACACGCGCGCGTACTTCAGTCTGAGCCCGCTTCCAAAAAGCCTCGTTACGGCACATGTCGGCCGCGGCGTTCACTACCTCCTCAAGCATGCGCTGCCGGAAGAAGACCCGGAGCATTTTCAAGAAATCATGCGAGTTTTTCTCGTGTACTATGAGAATCATTTGCTCGACAAGACAGTTTTGTATCCGAATGTTCACGCCGTTTTGGAGTATTTTCAGAATAAACGAAGGGTGGTGGTGAGCAATAAGATTCACCGGCTTGCGGTGGAGGTACTGCGCGGGTTGGGTATCGACAAAGAGTTCGATGTGATCCTCGGCGGTGACAGCGTTTCGGAGAAAAAACCGCACCCGGCGCTGCTGAACCATGCTCTGGAGCGATTTCGGATTCGTGCTGCCAATGCGCTGATGGTCGGTGACGGAGATATCGACATAGAGGCCGGCAGACGTGCCGGGGTCCTGACCTGTGGCGTGACCTACGGGTTAGGAAGCGCCGAGGAGCTTATCGCGGCGAAACCAGATTTTCTCGTCGACGATCTCCGACAGCTGTCGCGCTACTTTTGTTAGGCAGAGAGCGGTCTACTATAGGAGGGTTGTCATGGCGGCTATAATCCCTGAGCAGTTCAAGGATCTATTTGAGAAAAAAGCCTTTGCGAATCTCGCGACATTGATGCCCGATGGGCGTCCTCAGGTGACGCCAGTCTGGTGTGATTTGGAGGGATCGAATATCCGGATCAACAGTGCGAAGGGCCGCGTGAAAGACAAGAACATGCGTCGTAACAAGAAAGTCGCGCTGTCCATTATTGATCCGGATAACCCTTACCGGCATCTGGCCGTGCAGGGCGAAGTGGTGGAGATCAGCGAAAGAGGCGCGGATGCGCACATCGATACCCTCGCCAAAAAATACCTCGGGAAAGACAAGTACCCGTTTCGTCAACCCGGAGAGGTGCGCGTTATGTACAAGATCCGGCCGGATCGTGTTACGCACATGTAGGAGAAAGTAGTTCGGAGCGCGCGCTAGCGGCTTGAGAGCTTGCCAACCGGGGTATCGGGATGGCCTGTCGTGATGTTTTGCGGCACAGTCCTCAGCGGCAAGCGGTTGAGCGCGTGCAAGGCCGCGACTTTGTAGCACTCGGCCAACGTCGGGTAATTAAAAACCGTCTCGACAAAATAATCGAGCTTGCCGTTGAAAGCCAGAACCGCTTGGCCGATGTGAATCAACTCAGTGGCCCCTTCGCCGATTGCGTGCACGCCGAGAAGCTGCCTTGTCTCGGTGTGAAAGAGCAGCTTGAGCATTCCGACCGTATCGCCGATGAGCTGGCCGCGGGCAATTTCACGATAACGGGCGATGCCGGCCTCATAGGGTATGCCGGCCAGGGTCAGTTCTTCCTCGGTGCGGCCCACCATCGAGATTTCCGGAATGGTATAGATCCCATAAGGTAAAAGGTGGGCAGCCGTGTCACAGCGGAGTCCGAAGGCATGGCATGCGGCCTGCCGGCCTTGCTGCATCGAGGTGGAAGCGAGCGCGGGAAATCCGATCACGTCTCCGACCGCATAGATGTGCGGCACTGCTGTTTGAAAGCTCTCATTGACCGTGATTCGCCCACGCGCGTCCGGCTGAATCCCAATGGCGGGTAACCCGAGCGATTGGGTCGCGCCGATTCGCCCAACGGAATAAAGAAGCAGGTCGGCTGTGATTCGTTTGCCGCTTTTGAGACGAATGGTGACGCCGCCGCCGGCCGATTTCGTGATTCCGACAACCTCCTCGTTAAAACGAAACGTCACACCGATGTCGCGCATGTGGTACTGCAGCGCTTCAACAATTTCCGTATCGACGAATTCAAGAAGCCGCGCGCGACGTTCCACCAGCACGACTGAGATTCCCAGAGTGGCCAAGATGCACGCATACTCGCAGCCGATCACTCCGCCGCCAACGATCGTGAGCGACTTTGGCAACTGTCTCAAGGACAAAAGGCCATCGCTGTCGATGACCGTTTCGCCGTCGAACAGGACGTCCGGCGGTCGGGACGGTTCGGTGCCGACGGCAATGATGATGAAGTCCGCCACGTATTCGCTGCCACCTGTGCCATGTTGCACCCAAACGCGGTGCCGATCGGTGAATGATGCGGTGCCTCTGATGAAATCTACCTGGTTGCGGATGAGTTGGTTTTGGATAACCTCGCGCTCGGCCTTTATGATGTAATCACAACGAAACGAGAGATCCTCGAGGGTGACATCTGCTTTGACGCGAAAATTTGATCCGTAAAGGTGTCGTTGCCGTAGACCTGACAAATACAATACGGCTTCTCTAAGTGATTTGCTCGGAATGGTTCCTGTGTTGATACAGATTCCCCCAACTACTTCCGTGCGCTCGATGATGCCGACCTTTTTGCCAATCTTGGCCGCTTGAATGGCGGCCTTTTGCCCAGCGGGGCCCGAACCGATGACGAGTATGTCGTAGCGCGACATGGATCAACGGTATCACAGAACCCCGTGTACCTAAATGCAAGAGTGTGATTCAAGGCGCGCGAACACCCCGGGACGGCACGCGCAATGTCTGTTATAATCTTCGCTGACTGCTATTACTCATGTGAAGGGCAACATGCCCCGATAACGGAAAGGATTTCCACGGATGGACTTCTATCTTGTGAGACATGGCGAGGCGCTCTCCGAGGGTCAGGATCCGCGCAGGCCTCTGAGTCCTCGTGGTCAACAGGCGGTCGAGCGGCTTGCGCGCATGGCTGCCGAGCGCGAGGTGCAGCCGGCAATCATCTACCATTCCGGTATTTTGCGGGCAAAACAGACGGCAGAAATCCTGGCCGGCCTGGTTGCGCCACTTGGGCGGGTGGAAACGATGGCGGGACTGCTGCCCGAGGACGATCCTTGGATAACCAAAGCCGAGATGGACGAGTCTCAGGCGTCTACCGTTTTAGTCGGCCACCTGCCACACATGAATCGTCTCGCCGGTTTGCTCACCTATGGGGATCCCGAGCAAAGGACTGTCGATTTCACGCCCGCGATGATGGTGTGTTTTTCTCGTGACGGCAACGCTTGGCGCAAGCTATGGGAGCTTTCGCCCGCCTTGGGGTGAGCAGGCGCCAAAGCTGTTAAATGAACGGTTCCTCACCAGCCTCCGCGCCGGTTGACCCATCGTAGCGGATAGTCTAAAAAAGACGCAACCATAGAGCGTGAAAGGTGGAGCAATGGCTTCAGATACACTCACAATCGTTGATAACCGGACGGGAAAAAAGTACGAGGTTTCCATTCGTGACGGAGCCATTCGAGCAGCGGATCTGTTCCAGATCAAGGTTAATAGTGATGAAGGCCTGGTGAGTTACGATCCGGGATTCATGAACACTGCCTCATGCCAAAGTAGAATCACGTTCATCGACGGTGAGAAAGGCATTCTGCGTTACCGTGGCTATCCGATCGAGCAGATCGCGGAGAAAAGTACGTATCTGGAAACCGCTTATCTCATTCTGCATGGCGAGCTACCGACAAAATCTCAATTGGCCGACTGGACTCATAATATTACCTTTCACTCCATCATCCATGAAAATATTAAAAAGTTGATCGACAGCTTTCATCACGACGCGCATCCGATGGGTATATTGGTCAGCACCGTAGGGGCGCTTTCGACGTTTTATCCGGACGCGAAAAAGATTTTCGATGCGCAGTCAAGGAGGGAACAGACCTATCGACTGATCAGCAAGATGCCCACGCTGGCGGCGTTCGCGTATCGCCACAGCTTGGGACTGCCGTATTCGTATCCCGATAATGATCTCAGCTACACGGGAAACTTTCTTAACATGCTCTTCAAAATGACAGAGCTCAAATACCAGCCGAACAAGGTGCTGGAGCGCGCATTGGACGTCCTGTTCATCCTGCACGCGGACCACGAACAAAATTGTAGCACCAACGCGATGCGCGGAGTGGGCAGCGCGCAGTCGGATCCCTACTCCTCGGTCGCCGCGGCCGCCGCCGCTCTCTATGGCCCACTCCACGGCGGGGCAAATGAAGCGGTCCTCAGAATGCTCATGTCGATCGGTTCAAAGAACAGGGTTCCTGAATTTATCAAGAAGGTGAAAGGCGGCGAGGGTAGACTCATGGGGTTTGGCCATCGAGTCTATAAGAACTACGACCCGCGGGCCAAGATCATCAAAGAGGTCGCCGACCAGGTATTCGATGTCAAAGGACGCAACCCATTGTTGGACATAGCCCTGGAACTCGAGCGGATCGCACTACAGGATGATTACTTTATCAAACGCAAGCTCTATCCGAACGTCGATTTCTATTCGGGGCTCATTTATCAGTCTATGGGTTTGCCTATGGATATGTTTCCGGTGCTGTTCGCGATTCCCAGGACTTCGGGGTGGATCGCGCAATGGGAAGAAATGTTGAACGACGCCGATCAGAAGCTCGCGCGCCCCAAACAAATCTATCTCGGTCCGGCACCGCGCGATTACGTGCCGATGGATCAACGGAAGTAGCGCACGGTCCTTGCTACGCGAGGAATCTCGAATTGCAGATTTCAGATTTCAAAAGGGCGTCTGAGATCTGAAATGTGTAATCTGAATTGGCCCTTGCATGACTCAAGTGCGCCGCGTTTTTCCCTCGAGGCGTGAATAATCCGGACTAGGAGCCTGAAGCCCGGTTCTCCACGCGCTTATCTCATCCAGCCGCGTAATTCGTCGACAAGGATCTGCAGTTTTTGACCGATTCGCAGGCGATGACTCGTCAGGCCGTTGAACTCCATTAACGAGCGCACTCCTTGACCGTAGCGACGAGCGATGGCAATGAGCGTGTCACCTTTTTTAACCTCATGCACGACGACGGCCGGAGGTTGTCGCATTCTTTTTTCATAGGCCAGCATAAAGCTCATCGCATGTCCCGCGGGTATCTTCAGGCGGAACTTGTTCTTTCCGGGCGGTGTTCGGCTACGCAGCAATTCCAAATTCAGCATACGCATCGTTTTGAAGTCGGTCCCAGCGATCGCGGCCAGGCCGGCCAGAGACAGGTCGCCGGCCACTTCCACCTCGTCGTACTCCAGCGGGGATTCGTAGGATAGATCATTAAACCCGTATTTTTTCGGGTCGCTTCCGATCAGGGCTGCAGCAACAAATTTGGGAACAAAGTTTCGCGTTTCTTCGCTCAATTTGGCCTTGGTTTTTAAAGTCCAGAAATCCGTAGCTCCGGATCGTCGGATGGCTCGATCGATGGTTCCCTCACCGGCATTGTAAGCTGCAGTCGCCAAAAACCAGCGGCCAAAATAATCGTGGAGATTCTTGAGATACGCCGCGGCGGCGCGAGTGGCTTTTGCCGGATCGCGGCGCTCATCAACCCACGAATCGATTCTAAGACCGTAACGCCGCCCGGTGGCTGGAATAAATTGCCACAGGCCGACCGCGCCTGCGGCGGAAGCCGCCTGGGGAACAAAATTGCTTTCCACCAGCGCGAGATACGCCAGTTCTTCAGGAAGCCCCTCTTCACGCAACACGGCGGCAATCATCGGCAAATAGCGACCTGAACGAGCCAGGGTCCTGGCAAAATAATCCTTTTGATTGATGGAAAACTGCCGAATGTAATGACGAACCTTTGGGTGCTCAACGACCGCCTTTGAAAACTGTAAGCGCCGGTGTGGCAACGGTTGTTCGACCGCCTTGTCGATATCCTTGTCGACCAGGTCTGATAATCCCTCATCAGCTTGAGGTAGGGCAGCGTCTTGCGCTGCGCCCGCCAATGCCTCTCTCACTTTGCTTGAGCCCCTGTCATGGGTCAGCCGGTCTTCTACTGCCTTGTTTTCCTCTTTTTCCGTGACGGTTTCGTTGTGATCGAGGGAACGAGAACGCGCGGGCTGCTCTTTGTTTTCCTCGGGTCGTTCGACAAGTGAGAAGGGCACCGGTGTTAGGATAGGGGCATCTATGGATGCAGAAGCCTCGCCAGGATCGGGCACGTCCAACCATTTTTGTTGAATGGTGGGTTGAGTTTCGACGGAATGAAAAATACCGGAAACACAGCCGGCGGTTCCAAGAACCGCTAGAAAAAGACCAGTAATGATCGTTTGCGCCTTCATTGGGTAACCCGGAAGAGTTCGCGGACCCTACCGGAAGCAAATAGCGTGCAATTCTAAAATCAGGCTGGAATTTCCCTTGCCGGGGTAAGAGGTGAAGGCTAGAGCAGACACTATGTGTCTGGAACTGCGGCATTGATCGTGCGCTGTTCGGTTGACGGCCGAGCCGCTGTGCCGCCCGAATTTGTACCTTTGAGCCGTGAATTAAAAGCGCTAATTCTACGTTTTAAAATCCGGATAACCTGCTATGGCAGCTTTGTCTTTGTAGTCTTTCACGAGTTCTTCCCGGGGGATTTCGTGCGCCCACACCGCCTCGGTAAAGCTCCACAGGGTGAAGGGGTGTGCGCCCAGCGCATAGAGTTTGCCGTAGTCTTTGGTTGCTAGCGCCTCGCGCTCTTGAGCCGTCAATTTCAGCTTCTCGCCCTTCTCCCATTCTTCCAGATAAACGCGCGGATTGTGTTTATATGCATTCTCCGCCGCCTTGTCCATGTTCACGTGATGAATAAACTTGTTCATCAGGTACTTGCTCATGACGGTCTCCTCGTAGAGTTATTAAGCAGTTTCACTGCTGTCCAAAATAGGTACAAGTGCCATTGCTACATATTGATTTACCGACCATGTTTTGAAGTTTTTGAGATTTCTTAGATCCAGGTCTTCGTAGAGTAAATAGTTAGGCCCTCAAAAATGTCCATACGCCAATGGCGATGAATCCCGTGCCGGCTACATATCGTAGAGTTCTTTCACTGATGTACTGTGAGATTGCCGCGCCTGCCATAACACCGATCGCAGATGTCAAAATCAACGCCAGGGAAGCGGCAAAAAATATAGTGAACTTGCTAATCTGCTTATCGGCTGCAAACAACATAGTTGCCAACTGTGTCTTGTCCCCCAGCTCGGCCACAAACACGACCCAAAATACCGTTGCCAGAACTTTCCACTCCATATTTGCTATCACTCCATCTATTTCGCTTAGAACCCGCGTGCCGATTCCCTCCGTAACGCAAGACGCGGGACCCGAGACTCTAGACAGAAGATTTTCTGATTAGCCTGGCTGATCCCAGCTGAAGAAGGGGATGGCCGGAAACCCGGCATCCAGGCCTTCGGCATAAGATGGCGTGCCATTCTTGGCCACCCCCATCATCATGAGAAAGTTTAGATAGCCGGTTGTCATATTGCCGGCTCTCATCATTCGCGGAGGGGTACACTCCTTCTCCGCGCTCAGAATGTCCCCGCGCGCAATCCAGCCGACCGCGTCGGCATCGAATTCCGGATCCATCAAACGGCGCTCGAACTGCTTCGGCCCGCCCACTTCCAACGAGAGATGACCGCTGACCAGAACCCCCACTCGGCGATCGTGCGGAAGAGTGTCGATGGCCTTGCGAATGGCCAGCCCGACTTCATAGAAGCGTTTAGGTCTCGGCATGGGCGGCGCGATGCAGTTTGTGAGGACTGGTACGATGGGGATATCCATCTCGGGCCGTACAAATAACATGGGGACGACGATCGAGTGATCAATGGTCAGCTCATTGGAATAGGAGAAATCTACGCCCTGATCCATTGCGCCCTCGAGAATGTGTTCGGATGCATCCGGATCGCCGGGTAATTTACAGGTCGGCAGGCCGAACTCGCGAATCTCGTCATAAAAGGTCCCCTCGTAGCTTTCCATTTTTCCAATCATGAACGGCGGCATGTTGTCCATGAAAAACTGGTGCAGGTGGTCATTGCCGATCGTGACGAGAAGGTCGGGTTTCGCCGCCGCCAATTTGTCACGCATCATAGCGATTCGTTCTTTGACTTTGGCGGCCCCGGGTGGTTGCTGCGGCTGTTGAAAGAGCCCGGGCATGAAAGGATTATGTGTGATGCCGATGATGGTGACGACCTGGGCCATAAAGTACCTCCTTTGATTACACTGCGGCTATAGCTGGGTTGGATCCAAGATAATTTTTCCCAAGGTCTGGTTTTGCGCAAGCATGCGATGTGCTTCAGCGGCTTGCTGGAGCGGCAACGTGCGATCGATGATGGCATGAATCTTCCCCGCTCGCGCGGCTTCCAGGGCCGTGTGAACGTCGCCGAGATTGGTTCCCGCTGCTCCGATGATGCGGAGGCGGCGCAAGTAGAGTCGCCTCACATCCAGTTGAATGTTGCCACCGCCGTGCGCCCCCGCGGTCACAAGCCTGCCGCCCATAGCGAGGCTGTTGAATGCACCCGGCCAGAGGGTCGGGTCCGCGATATTTTCGCAAACCACGTCAACCCCCCGGCCTTCCGTTAAGCGCATGACTTCTTCAGAAATAGGCTGCCGGCGATAATTGATGCCGAAATCGGCGCCGTGACTCTTTGCCGCTTCTACGCGTTCGTCGCTACCCGCACCTGCAATAACGGTCGCGCCGAAAAGCTTAGCCACTTGTACACAGCAGTTCCCCAAAGCACCCGAAGCGCCCATGACCAGAGCCCATTCGCCACTTTGCAGCTCCGCCTGGGTTACTAACAAATTGAACGCCATAGGGAAATGCCGCGTAAAAAAGCTTCCTTCCGCGAAGGAGATGCTGGCAGGAAGCTTGAAGGCGTTGCGCGCAGGGGCCACAACATACTCGGCATAGCCGCCCCAGTAATGTAGTCCGATATGCCGGCTGTTCAGACACTTGGCTTCATCGCCTTTCAGGCAGTAGCGGCAGCTCCGGCAGGCGACGAAAGATACAATGGCAACACGGTCGCCGGGCTTGAGGTTGTCAACCGCGGTGCCCACTTGGGCGATGACGCCGGCGGGATCGACTCCCAGCACATGAGGGAGCTGCACTTTGACGGGGTAATTGCCCTGGCGAACCACCAGATCCAACGTGCGATTGATGGAAACAGAATGAACCCTTAAAAGGATTTGATCCGCGGCCGGCGTTGGCGCCGGAACCTCTTCCAGGCGCAAAACCTCCGGCGCGCCAAACTGGTTGAGAACGATAGCTCTCATCGCGCTGCACCGACAAAAAACTCTCATACCATAGATGGTTAGCTACGCCAACGAACTTGTAGCGATTGACATAGGCCTCGAGTCACAATAAAGGAGTGGCCGAGACCACCGACGGCATGTAAATAGCGCAAAGGAGCAGATCAGGTGCGGCAAGCAGTCAGAGACCTTCAAACGCGCAGCGAAAGTTGGAATGTAAGGTTGATTGGTCATCACGATCTCAACGGCCATGGCGACGGTATGCAGGTTCTGAAGAATGGCCGTTATGTGTACGCGGCCCATCTCGGTACTTCACCGCTGGCGCTCACCATCCTCGACGTCGCCGATCCCAGCGATCCGAGAGTCGTTACACAAATGCCGCATCCGGACAATACACACGCGCACAAGGTGCAGATCGTCGGAGACATACTGATACAAAATCAAGAGCGGCCGTATTTCAACAAGAGCCTAGATCCCAGTGTCCCTAACGAAGCTGGTATTCGGATCTATAGCATTGCCAACCCCGTTGAACCGCGCGAGATCGGGTACATGCGCATTCCTGGGAAGGGAGTGCATCGCATGTGGTTCACGGACGGAAAGCATGCACATGTGGGGGCCATGCTGCCGGGGATCAAGGAGCGCGCGTATCTAATCGCCGATCTATCAGATCCCGCCAATCCCAAACAGGCAGGCGTCTGGTGGATCCCGGGCACCAAAGAGGGTGAAGAGACTCCGCCGGATTGGATGCCGTTTGCCGGCGAGCATTTTCACGTACACGGTGCGATTCCTCATGGCAACCGCTCGTACGTAGCGCTGGTGGATGCCGGGATGGCGATTGTGGATATCTCCGACATTAGCAAACCGAAAACTATCAGTCGTATTGATTGGAGCCCGCCCTTCGGCGGTTACGCGCACACGACTCTGCCACTGCCTGGGCGAAAGCTCGTGGTTGCTGTCGACGAGTCGGTGAAATACGACTGCCAGGAAGGTGAAAAACGGGTGTGGTTGATCGACATCCGTGAGGAGCGAAATCCGGTGATTGTCAGCACCTGTCCGGTTCCCGAAGGAGATTTTTGCAAGCGCGGGCTTCGCTTCGGTCCGCACAACGTTCACGAAAACCGCCCTGGCTCTTTCCAGAGCGAGAAGCTCATTTTTGTAACCTACTACAATGCCGGATTGCGGATCTTTGACGTCAGGAACCAGTACCGGCCGGAAGAAGTGGGCTTTTTTATTCCGCCACCACCGGAAGGCCAGAAGGCGCCGATGTTCAATGACTTGTATGTAGATACCGATGGCTTGATTTACGTCACCGACCGCATCAAAGGCGGGGTGTACATCCTGGAGTACACCGGTCCGAGAATTCAGTAACCCGATGTTAAGGAGGAAACTAGTATGAAAATATGCAAACGGCTTGCGATCTGTTTGATTGCACTGTTGGTGGTGTCCGGGTTCGCTCGCGTTGCGCTTTCAGCTCCCATGGATGACCTCATTGCGGGAGCCAAGAAGGAAGGCGTCATCGAGTTTTATGGGCCTTCAACGCTGGGCCCGGACGGCGCTCAGGCACTCGCCGCGGCGTTCAACAAAAAATTCGGTCTCAACATACGATTGAATTACAGCCCGTCAGGGAACATGACCCGGGACACGGCTAAAATTGTGGGGTTTGCCGCCACAGGGCAGCCACCGGAATGGGATGTCATGGTGGTCACGGATGCGCATCATGGCTCGCTGTGGCTGAGAAAGCTCCATCTGCCTTTTAACTACACGACGCTTGGCGTAGCGAAGGAGCGCATGCAGTACGACAGGGGGACGGTCTCTGTTGCCAATCAGTTTGCGCTGCCTGCTTACAACACAAAAATCCTCCCAGCCAAAGACGTGCCGAAAAAATGGGAGGACCTTCTCGATCCAAAATGGAAGGGCAAGATCGGCGTGATCAATTCGACCCATCACTGGGGCCGTCTAGCCGCAGGTCCTTGGGGCGAGGAAAAGACCATCCAGTTTATCAAAAAACTGTCTGCGCAGAAGCCCATTCTGACGCGGGCCGGAGAAATGGCTCAACGCTTGATCCTGGGAGAAGTGCTGGTCTCGGCCACTTTGCAGGACAGCCAACTGCATGCCTCGCGCGAGGCTGGCGCGCCGCTCGCGTTCGCCGAAGAAGTGCAGCCGGTGATCTCGCCTGAATACCATATAGGCGTGTTGAAAAATGCCCGTCATCCCAATGTAGCCCACCTATTTGTGGCCTTCATGGCCTCGGACGAAGTTCAGGACCTTTGGCAGAAGCACACCGGTCACACATCGGCATTTGTGCCGGGAACTCCCGCTTATAAATTTGCCCAGGGCAAGCAAGTCGTCTATATGACCCAAGAGCAGGCTCCGAGGGTTGACAAGATATCACGGCAAATCGGCAAGATCCTCGGATTCGATTGATAACGGCAACTTATCGACTCCGAACATCACCGGGAGGTGGACTGTGAAAGCGGAACCTCGATACGAGCCCGTCGTTGGCGCCTGGGAGGGGTTTGCCCGCGGTCTACCCCGGGGCGAGACTTTGTTCGCCCTCGGCCTGTCGGCGTTTTTGTTGGTATTCATCGGGCTGCCGGTCGTGATGGTGATGCTCATGAGTCTGCGCACCGGGTTTCCCGGCGAAGTCGTTCCTTTCACGCTGGAAAATTATGCAGAGGTTTACTTAACACCCAGAACGTACGAAGTTCTGGCCAATACGCTTGTTTTCGCGGTGGGTAGCGTTGCGGTAACACTTCTTTTTGCCGTGCCGCTGGTTTGGATTTTGATGCGGACAGACGTCCCGCTGAAGAAAACCATTTACGTGCTGCTAACCATCGGTATCCTCATACCTGTTTTTCTCCGTACCATCGCATGGATTTTAGTGCTGAGCCCCCGTATTGGTTTGCTCAATCGATGGTTGCAAGAGTTGTTTGGTTTGAGCAGCGCGCCTTTTAACTTGTACAGCCTCGCTGGTATGGCATTCGTGCAAGGTGTCTCTTTTGTGCCCGGGGCGTTCTTTATGCTAGCAGCCGCCTACCGCGCCATGGACCCAGCTCTGGAAGAAGCGGCCTATACCTCAGGGGTGAGCAAGCTTAGGACTTTTTTGAAGATCAATATTCCAATCACGCTTCCGGCGATCGCCGCCGTCATGGTCTATTTGTTCATGACGGCAATTGCCGTATTTGAAGTGCCGGCCATTATCGGATTGCCGTCGCGTATTCTCGTCCTCAGTTCGCTCATCTTTACTTCCACGTCACCGTCGACCGGATTGCCGAACTACGGTGTGGCCGGTGCCTATGGGGCCATCATGCTTGCCCTCGGGCTCGTGCTGGCGTTTTTGTACTTCCGACTGGTCAAGCAAGGAAAAAAATATACGGTCATCACGGGAAGGGGATACCGACCGCGCGAGATCGCGTTGGGTCGGTGGAAATGGCCGGCGCTTGCGTTTGTCTTCTTTTATCTCGCGATCGAGGTTTTCATACCCTTTGTCGTGCTTCTATGGGCATCAGTTCTTCCGTATCTGCAGCTTCCATCCGCCGAAGCCTTGTCCTCGTTGACGCTAAAACACTATCTTGAGATCCCCCAGCACGTCGGGGTCAGACCGTTCATCAATACCATCATTCTTATGTTTGCCGTGCCGACGCTAACGATGATTGTGAGCGTGCTCGTCTCGTGGGTTGTCATTAGAACTCAAGTCGGGTTCCGCGGCTATCTCGACACGCTCGCCTTCGTGCCCCATGCCATTCCGGGGATCCTGATGGCTGTAGGACTGGGCTACCTGGGCCTGGCTTACCGTGACTACTTTCCGTTATACGGCACTGTGGCGATCATCATCGTGGCCCATACCATCAACTGGATTGCCTACGGCACGCGCACGACCAATAGCGTTATGATTCAGGTTCACCGTGAATTGGAGGAAGCAGGCAAAGTCGCAGGGGCCTCCTCGCCGCGAGTTTTGTGGAAGATCGTGCTGCCTCTAATCGCCGCGGGCGTTCTCAATAGTTGGATTTGGATCGGTATGCTGTCGTATCGTGAGGTTACGATGGCGCTGACGTTGATGACGCGGAACAACGTGGTGATCTCCACAGTTGTTTGGCAGTTTTGGGGAAGCGGTTGGGTTCCTCAAGTTGCGGCGCTGGGAGTGGTCTTGATTTTATTCGCGACAATCGTTGTGGGAGTGTTGCGTTTTGCCCTTGCTCGCCTGGGTGAGGTTGGATCGGCGAGCTAGCTTGAGATTCAGCGCGTGCAACTGTAAATAGTCATGATCATGATAGCCGATCGCAGTTCGGCGAGTTCATGCCTTTCGCTAAGCTCAGCAAATCTCGAACAAGTGGAGCTTTTTAACCGAATGGAATCCATCGCAAAGGCGGGGGAACCCCGATGATCACTATCAGGGGACTTCAGAAGTCGTTTCGCGCGCAGCAGGGTCGAGTCGATGCTCTGCAGAGCATCGACCTCGAAGTGGGCGAAGGTGAGTTCTGTGTACTCTTGGGACCCAGTGGGTGCGGCAAGACGACCACTCTACGCTGCGTGGCGGGTCTCGAAAAACCAGATAGCGGGGAAATCGAAATTAGCGGGCGTGTGGTTAATTCCGCAACGAAGCGAATCTACGTCCCCGCGGAAAAACGTGACATTGGCATGGTTTTTCAGTCGTACGCCATTTGGCCGCACATGAGCGTTTTTCAAAATGTCGCCTTTCCATTGACACAAGGGCAGAAGAGCTTTCCCAAAGCCGTGGTGGCTGAAAAGGTACAAAAGGCATTGAAGCAGGTGCAATTGGACGGCCTGGCGGACCGACCGGCGACTGACCTGAGCGGGGGACAGCAGCAACGGGTAGCCATGGCGCGCGCAATGGTCACGGAGCCGAAGATCTTGCTCATGGATGAGCCTTTGAGCAATCTCGACGCGCGTTTGCGCGAGCAGATGCGCGTGGAGCTGAAGAAAATTACTACTTCCATCGGCGTGACTACGCTCTACGTGACGCACGATCAAGCAGAGGCATTGAGTTTGGGTGACAAAGTCTGCGTCATGAATGCCGGAAAGATTTTACAAATCGCTTCTCCCGATGAAATCTATGTCCGGCCGGTGAACTTGTTTGTTGCTCAATTCGTCGGCGAAATGAACTTTGTCAAAGGCCATGTGACCGGCCCATCGCAAATCGAATGTGCCTTGGGAACGTTGTCGCTGCCGGTGCCTACCGGCGTAGCGGTTTCCAGTCCAGTGACTCTGGCGATTCGTCCGGAGCACATTAAACTCACTTTGCCCGATGGTGGCTCCGAGCCCCTCTGGGGTGCCGTTACGAGCAAAAATTATCTTGGCGATGCGCAAATTCTCGAAGTCGCGGTGAACGGCGTTAATCTCCTTGTGAAACTCGCCGGAGATTCGGAGTTTCACATTGGGCAGAAAGCTGCGGTGACCATTCCGCCGGAGCGCTGGCGTATCTATCCCTGACGACCCGCCTCGCTCAGCTCGGGTTCAAAGTTCAAGGTTAAAAAGTTCAAGGCCGGATTTGGCGAGAGGCCGTATCTTGCTTGAAGTCACTTCGTGACTGTGCGAGAACCAACGATTATGAGCACGATCAATACAAGCGAGAACTTCAGACGCCGGCCCGTTCAAAATCTCCTTGCCGCTCGTTCCGTGGCGATTGTGGGTGCTTCGCCCAAGGGGCGGTGGCCGATGGGTATATACCGAAACCTGAAGAAGGCCTACAGCGGTAAGGTCTTTCTGGTAAACCCGAACTACAAGGAAATTGCCGATGACCCCTGTTATCCCAATCTCGCTGCGCTCCCGGAGGTGCCCGAGCATCTGCTGATGTTGATTCCGACCCGGGCGGTTCTGAGCACGCTCGAAGAGGCAACCAAGCTCGGTAGTAAAGCGGCGACGATTTACAGCGCCGGATTTGGTGAAGGCGATGATCCACAAGGCAAGGAGCGCGCTCGCCTCATGAAGGAGCTGTGCGAACGCACTGGGTTCGTGATCTGTGGACCCAATTGCATGGGCTCGTTTTCGTTGCCTGAAGGGCTGTGGACTTTTCCGACTCCCGTTCCTCTTCTCAAGAAAGGTCCCGTTGGTTTGGTATTCCAGAGCGGCGGCTCGCTGGGTAACTGGATCAAAGGCGCCTCCGAACGCGGCATCGGGTTCAGTTACGCGGTTTCCAGTGGCAATGAAGTGAGTCTCGACCTGGTCGATTACGTGTCGTTTCTCGTCGACGATGCCGAAACTAAGGTCATTACGCTGATGGTGGAGGGGATTCGCAGACCGAACGAGTTTATGGCCGTTGCGAAGCAGGCACTGAACAAGAGTAAACCCATCCTCGTCGTAAAACTCGGCCGTTCAGAGATGGGTAGGCGCCAGGCGATTTCGCATACAGGCGCCCTGGCCGGAGCGGACGAAGTCTTCGATGCTGTTTGTCATCGACTCGGATTGGTGCGCGTGCCGACCCTGGAAGACTTGACGGAAATCGCCCTCGCGTTTATGCCCGGCCGCTTTCCGCGCGGGAGCCGTGCCGCGATCATTGTCAACTCCGGTGGCATGAAAGGGTTGCTTTGTGATCACTGCGACGAACTCCGTACCAATCTTGCGCAGTTGAGCGACAGGACTAAAGCGGCGGTGCGCCCGTTGATTCCCGAAGAACTGGCCGTGGAAAATCCGCTGGAATGCGGCGTGGCAGGCTTCGGCGACGAACAAGGCTTTGTGAACATTGTCAAGCTCCATGCGGACGACGAGGGTGTCGATTTGCTCGCGATCCATGGTGAGCTACCGCGCGGGGAAAAGCGCGACCCTGCCCTGTTCAAGAACCTCGCGGCAAGCACCGACAAGCCCATTCTCGCCTTCGCGCGCTCCACTTACAGCTGCACTGACGAGAGCCGCGCATATCAAGATGAGGCGGGGATTCCTTTTCTGCAAGCAATCAAGCCTACGCTGAGATCTCTTGCAGCTCTTGGTCAATACGGCGAGCGCAGGATACTGGGCGTTTCGACATTACCGCAGGCGACCGGCAAGCCGGCAGATATCGAGGGAGAAAAACTCGACGCGCTTTTGCAAAGCCGCAACATCGGCTTGCCGCGGCAAGCTCTCGTGGCCAGTCCGGCGGACGCCGCAGCAATGGCCAAAGAAATCGGGTATCCGGTGGCCCTCAAGCTTATTGCGCCGGGATTTGTGCATAAGACCGAGGCAGGTGCTGTCTTGCTCGGTCTGCGCTCCGATGCTGAAGTCACAGCTCAAAGCGAGCGTCTGCTCAAACTCTCGGGGGGTAAGGGAAGGGTGCTGGTTCAAGAAATGGTACTAGGGACTGAAGTCATTCTAAGCGCGCGCGTTGATCCACAATACGGAGCCTTTCTCATGGTAGGGCTGGGCGGTATCTTTGTCGAAATCCTAAAAGACCTGGCCATCCGGCTCCTCCCTATAGACGAGCAAGAAGCCTGGGCGATGTTGAAAGAGTTAAAGGGTTACAAAGTCTTAGAGGGTGTGCGCGGCCAACCGCCGCGCGATACCCATGCGCTCGTGCGAGCTATGGTCGGCCTGTCAGACCTCTTTGCGACGCATCGGGAGCACCTGTCGGATCTCGAGTTGAACCCGCTCATGGTGCGCGCGCGAGGGCAGGGTCTTGCGGCAGTCGACGTCAGGCTGGTCAAGGCGTCGGTGCGAAGCGCCGTTTAATTTAACGACGCTCCAGAGAGTGTGTGCGCCGGCAAACGAACTTCAAACCTCCGGAGGTTTGGCGGGTCCTTCATCAGCGCGGAAACTTTCACGTGTTCTGAGCCCGAGCAGGTAGCGCGCAGTCAAATTGGTAGGGAAAAAGCGAACCGCGTCATTGTATTTACTGACACTTTCGCTGTAGCGCTTGCGCGTATCCGCGATGTGTTTTTCCATTGCTTCCAAGCGAGCCTGCACATCCCTATAGCCTTCGTGATTTTTTAGCTGTGGGTATTGCTCGGCGACCGCCATGAAACGCGACAGCGCCCCAGTGAGGTGCCGCTGCGCGTTTTCGAAACTGCGGAATGTTTCGGGATAGCTTAGAGCTTCCGCGTCCAACCAGATCGAGCTTGCTTGGCTCCCGGCCGCAATAACCCGCTGGAGCGTCTCATGGTCGAACTTCACTGCTTTCTCTACGGTGGTGGTCATAACGGACACGAGGTCGGCACGGCGTTGATAGTGGTCTTGTAGCTCTGCCCAGGTTGCTTTGACCTCTTGGTCCAAGCCCCTGAGTTGATTGTAACCGCAGCTGGAAAGAAGTAATGCGAGACACACGGCCACCAGCAACCTGGACCATTGTCTACACGCGTCCATCGCTGACTCCCCGGACGGTGCCGGCGCAATGTAAGAATCCGCAGGTTCAGCGGCAAACCGCCTTGACCCAGGAGCGTGGATGCGAGCAGACTCAAAAGGTCTTAGGGCGTTGATTTTCATGCGTCTCATTCCACTACTCCACTACTCCAGTCTAACTCGCCAGGCAATACTTGATTTGCTCTGATAAACCGCGCAGAATTTCTTCCCGTGACCTTGCAAAAAAAAGTTGTTTCCTACATTGACCAGGAGCACATGATCGCTGCCGGCGATCGTGTGCTTGTGGCGGTCTCAGGCGGGCCGGATTCGGTGGCTTTGCTGCATGTCTTATGTGAGCTTGTTCCGCAGTTGTGGTTTCACCTCGAAGTCGCCCATCTGCAGCACGGCATCCGTGGCGAGGAGGCGGAAGAGGATGCGCGATTTGTAATAGATCTGGCGGAGAGCTTGAAGCTGCCGATCCATTTAAGACGGGTTAACCTACAGGAGAGGAGAGCCGCAGCGGCTGGAGGCAATCTGGAGGCAATGGCGCGTCAAGAGCGCCACGGGTTCTTTGCTGCTGTGGCGCGTGAGCGCGGGCTGGGCAAAGTGGCCATGGCACATACTGAAGATGATCAGGCGGAAACCGTTCTCATGCGCTTGCTGCGCGGTAGCGGCAGAAGAGGACTTGGTGGAATTGCGCCTGTTCATCCGCTGCCAGCCGATCCCACAGTGACGGTAATCCGACCTCTGTTGCAAACCGCCAAGACCGACATTCTAGAATTTTTGCGTGATAAGGGACTCCCTTACCGTCTGGATCGAACCAATCAGGATCCCACTCTTCTGCGCAACTCGATTCGGCTCATGCTGATCCCTCAGCTCAAACAGCAAATCGATCCGAACCTCGTGTCGAGATTGTCGCAACAAGCCGAAATCCTGCGTGACGAGGACGTATTATTGGACGAACTGGCACGTATCAATTTGGCCGAGGTGCGCCAGGGTCGGGCCCTGCGCCTTGACCTGTTTCTCAGGCAGCCCAAGGCCGTGCAGAGGCGCGTGCTCCGATTATGGCTGGAAGAGTTCCGGGGCGACTTAAGAGGGGTGGATTTTCGTCATGTCAGAGCTATTTTAAAACTGCTCACCGATGGGCCGCCCCAAGGGCGCCTCTCGCTCCCGGGCGATTGGGAAGTCGCGAAAGAATATAAAAGGTTTATTATGCAAAAGCGCTCGTCTGGCCGCAACCGAGTGTGCTATACGTATGAGTATCGTCTGGGATCCAATCTGAAAGTTACCGAGGCCGGCGTCACAATTCACAGCGAACGGACGTCTAATTTCAATGCCGAATGGCCCAGAACAACCATGCACGCGGCATTTGACGCGCGCTGCTTGTCGGAAAAAGTAATGGTTCGTAATATTCGGCGGGGCGACCGCTTCCGGCCGTTGGGCATGCAGGGTCATCAAAAGGTGAAAGACTTATTCATCAACAGGAAAGTGCCTTATTCCACACGGTCGAGCTGGCCGCTTTTGTCTGTGGGAGGAGAAATCATCTGGATCCCTGGTTTTGGTAGGAGCGAATTTGGTAAGATTACCTCAGATACGGCGCAAGTATGGCATTTCAGTGCAGTTGTCACCGGTGTCGAATAGCACCTGCCGATATTGATCTAAGTGGTGGCGTATGTTACCCTTTTCTCGCTTTTTGAGTATGGAGGATCCTGGTTGAGTCAATCATCGAAACATATCGCGCTTTGGCTGGTTCTGGCGTTGGTTTTTCTCGTCATCTTTAGCGTTTTCAGCAAACAACACGGTCGCGATCCGGAAATTGTGTTCAGCGATTTTATCGGTTCGGTCGAGCGCGGCGAAGTGCAAGAGGTCGTCATTCAGGGAAACAACATCCAAGGCAGGTACAAAAGTGGAGAGCGCTTTCGCACCTTTGCTCCCAGTGATCCCGAACTTGTCAAGACTCTGCGCAGTCGAAACGTCAAAATCGCTGCCAAGCCCGAGGATGAGTCGCCCTGGTACATGGTCCTTCTACTCAACTGGTTCCCG
The DNA here is from genome assembly GCA_964410485.1 of uncultured Syntrophobacteraceae bacterium. GTDB lineage: Bacteria > Desulfobacterota > Binatia > UBA9968 > UBA9968 > CAYPHJ01. The sequence continues at coordinate 55,811 of CAYPHJ010000006.1, read as the reverse complement.
ATGCTTCTGCTCATCGGTGTTTGGATCTTTTTCATGCGGCAAATGCAAATTGGCGGCGGTAAAGCCATGTCTTTCGGAAAGAGCCGCGCTAAACTCCTTACGGAGAACCAACATCGCGTCACTTTCAATGATGTTGCCGGGGTTGATGAAGCGAAGGATGATCTCCAAGAAATCATTGCCTTTCTCAAAGACCCGAAAAAGTTTACTAAACTCGGCGGCAGGATTCCCAAGGGCTGCCTTCTTGTGGGCCCTCCCGGGACAGGTAAGACGCTCTTAGCGCGCGCTATTGCGGGCGAGGCGGGCGTACCGTTTTTCAGTATTAGCGGTTCGGATTTTGTGGAGATGTTCGTGGGGGTCGGGGCGTCGCGCGTTCGGGACCTGTTTGTCCAGGGCAAGAAAAACGCGCCCTGCATCATCTTCATCGACGAAATCGATGCTGTTGGAAGACACCGCGGTGCCGGTCTTGGTGGCGGCCACGACGAGCGGGAGCAGACGTTGAATCAGCTCTTGGTCGAGATGGACGGTTTCGAAGCCAACGAAGGCGTCATTCTAATTGCGGCGACCAACCGGCCTGATGTGTTAGATCCAGCTTTGCTCCGGCCCGGACGGTTCGATCGCCGGGTCGTAGTTCCTCGGCCGGATGTCAAAGGCAGAGAAGGCATCCTGCAGGTCCATGTGCGCAGGGTGCCACTGGCGCCTGATGTAGACGTTGGCGTGCTTGCCCGAGCCACGCCCGGATTTGCCGGTGCGGATCTGGAGAATCTCGTCAATGAAGCAGCCTTGTTGGCCGCCCGGTGCAACAAAGACAAAGTTGATATGCGCGATTTCGAGCTGGCCAAGGACAAGGTCATGATGGGGGCAGAGCGGCGCAGCATGATCATTAGTGAGGAAGAGAAGCGCAACACGGCATATCACGAAGCCGGGCACGCGCTGGTCGCGAAGTTACTGCCCGGGGCCGATCCTGTCCACAAGGTGACGATCATTCCTCGCGGAATGGCTCTGGGCCTGACACAGCAACTGCCGATCGACGAGAAGCATACCTATCCCAAGGATTATCTCCTCAACAACCTCGTGATTCTGTTCGGCGGCCGAGTGGCCGAAGAACTAGTGTTGAATCATATGACCACCGGCGCCGGTAACGATATAGAAAAAGCCACCGAGCTGGCACATAAGATGGTTTGCGAGTGGGGCATGAGTGAGAAACTGGGACCAATGACCTTTGGCAAGAAAGAAGAAGAGATCTTTTTGGGAAGGGATTTTACGCAAAGGCAAGACTATTCTGAGAGCACGGCCATTGAGATCGATCTCGAGATTAGACGCATTATCCAGGAAAGTTACCAACGAGCCAGGGATCTATTGCAGTCGAACATACGGCTTCTGCACAAGGTAGCGGAGACTCTGCTGGAGAAAGAGGTCCTGGACGGCTCCGAAATCGACGCGATTGTAAGAGAGTTCGGTGGCAATGGCGGCGATCCACTGTCCAGCTCGTCCTCGGCCATCGCCGCCGCTTAGGTCGACTTGTGGTGCGGGCTTTCTAGCCCGCGCATCCCACGTTTCATCCCACCCGCCTAGTTCTCGTTGCATGAGCTGACTAGGGAGAACGGCTTGCTTCCAAAAATCCTTCTGCCTGCCGGCAGTCGTTGTTTAATGCCAGTGGTGGACAGGCATTGTCCATGACTTCAATGCGTCCCCACAGCCAGACAAGTCCAGCCGTCGCGTTCCGCGGCTCGATTATGACCCGCCACGGTCCACTCGACTGCATTAATCGAACGGTCGTGATGGGGATACTCAATGTTACTCCGGATTCGTTTTTCGATGGCAGCCGCCGAGTCGATCTGGACGCGGCGATCGCCGGGGCTCTGACGATGGCGGCCGCCGGGGCGGACGTCATCGACATCGGAGGCGAATCTACGCGTCCGGGTGCCGACCCGGTCTCTGCGCAAGAGGAACTCGATCGCGTCATACCCGTGATCAGAGGGATCCGCCAGGCCCTGACAACACCGCTTTCTATAGATACCTATAAGGCCAGCGTTGCCCGCGCCGCTCTTGCTGAAGGCGTTGACATCGTCAATGATATCAGCGCGTTGAGGTTCGATTCCGATATGGTTGATCTGGTTGCGGCTGAAGGAGTGCCCGTGGTGTTGATGCATATGCAGGGAACGCCAAAGACGATGCAGCGTGACCCGAGTTATAGCGATGTGCTCCAGGAAGTCGGAACATTTTTGGCACGTCGAATACGGTTTGCCCGAGAGCATGGCATCGCGGCGGAAAATATCGTCATCGATCCTGGAATTGGTTTCGGTAAGACTCTGGAACACAATCTGATTTTAATGCGTGGTCTGCCCGCTCTCGCAATCATGGGCCAACCTCTTCTTGTCGGTGTTTCGCGCAAAGGCTTTATCGGTAAGATTTTGAATGTCGAAGCCGAGGAGCGCTTGGAGGGTAGCCTGGCGGCGGCGGTGGCGGCCGTGCTTGGCGGCGCCAATATTGTCCGCGTGCACGATGTTCAGGAAACCTGTAGGGCTGTTCGCATCGTTGACGCCATTCGTCTCGGTACGGCGGCGCTTGCGAGTCACAGCCGATGATTGAAATGTTGCGTCAATTGCGCTGGCAGGATGGGGTCGATATTGGCATCATCACCTTTCTGGTTTATCGGTTATTGCAAATTCTGCGTGGCAGCCGTGCCATGCAGATGGTCATCGGTTTGACGATTATTTTGGTCGTCTATGTCTCGGCTCGTACTCTCGGTCTGTTTACCCTGAATTGGATTCTCGACAACTTTCTCGGATCGATTATCCTCGTTATCATCGTCATTTTTCAGAGCGATATTCGGCGCGCACTCACCCAGGTGGGTACGGCACCGCTCTTTGGTGCCACGGAAAGAGTGCAGCAACGTCGCGGGAATGTGCGTGAGGAAGTTGTTCAAGCCGTGTTTGCCTTGGCGCAGAAACGAATCGGCGCTTTGATAGTGATCGAGCGCGATGTCGGGTTAAACGAGTACATGGAGATTGGCACCCGCCTGGACGCTCGCGTGAGCCGAGAGCTTCTTGAAACCGTATTCTTGCCGCACTCGCCTATCCATGATGGGGCTCTGGTTATTCAGCGCGGGCGCGTCACCGCGGTCCGTTGTTTGCTGCCGCTCAGCACCAATCCCCACGTGAAAGAAACGTGGGGGACACGACACCGGGCGGCCATCGGCGTGACCGAAGAAACTGACGCGGTTGCTATTGTGGTTTCCGAGGAAGAAGGCACTGTTGCGTTGGTGGTCGGCGGAAATGTGCGAGAAAACATGGATGGAGCGCGGCTGCGCGCCGCGCTCCGTGAGTTGGTCCGTTTATGAAGCGTCTGTGGGAGCGGATTGTTCCTCTTGCGGGGAGTAATATTGGACTCAAAGTGTTGTCTCTCGTGATTGCCGTAGGTCTTTGGACTGCCGGGCACCGGGATATTGAACGGGCCGTCGAGGTGCCGGTAGAATTTCGCAATATCCCGACGGATCTGATGGTGATGGAGCATCGAGTCGATTACGTCGTGCTGCGCCTCACGGGTCCGCGTACATTGGTTTCTACTCTGGATGCCAAGGACTTGAAAGTCGCCTTGGACCTGGACGGAGCGAAGGCCGGTTCGGCTAGCTATAATTTATCTCCGGATTCCCTCCCCATACCACGTGGAGTGACCATTGCGCGCATTACGCCACCCATTATTCACTTCCGGCTCGAGCCCGTCATTACGCGGTCACTGCCTGTAACTGTGCGTTTGAGCGGCAGGCCTGCCTACGGCTACCAGGTCGTGGAAGCCGTGACCCAGCCTCCACTTGTGTCGGTTCAAGGTCCCGCAGACGAGGTCAAGCGCCTGGTGTCGGTGGAGACCCTTCCGATTGATATCGAGGACTCCCGTAGTTCGGTCGCACGGAAAATACGGCTGACAACAGATGGCAAACCTTTGTCTTTAGTGCCAGACCAGGTAGCGGTCTCGATCACGGTGGAACAAGAGGAAATCACCCGTGAATTCAGCAAGGTTCCTGTCGAGGCAAAGGACTTCAGCGGCGAGTACAGTGTGCGGCCCAGCTCGGTGTATTTGCGGCTCTCCGGACCCAAGCCCCTCATTGGAAAGCTTGAACTGGGGTCTGGGGAAGTTTACCTGGACCTGAATGAGCTACCCGCAGGAGACCACGTCGTGAATCTGCAGCTGAGCCTGCCGGCTGAAGTGAAGGTTGTCGAGCAAAAACCAGAACAGTTTAAAGTGAGAATCAAAAAACCGATGACCTGACACGAATCGTCGATGCTTAGAAGTAAACTTACGAAGAAGCCACTACCCAACGCTTCGGATGGGGTACTCCACCATTCCAATCTGCTAGAGGAGTTGACTGCTATGGATCAATCGCCACCAAATAAGAAAAAACCGGTGCGTCAACTGTTTGGCACAGATGGCATCAGGGGTATAGCCAATCAGGAACCCATGACGTCGGAGATTGCGTTAAAGCTCGGTCGCGCCATCGCGCGGGTCCTACAGGAGCCGTGGTCATATCCTGGTGACGGCAGTGGCCGTGGTAAGCCCCCATCGCTTGCGCGCATCAGCAACAAGGGAGACAAGCATCGCTATAAGATCTTGATCGGTAAGGACACCCGCCTCTCGGGCTATATGATTGAGACCGCCTTGGCCTCGGGTATCTGCTCCATGGGCGCCGATGTGCAGCTCGTTGGACCGCTACCCACGCCGGGCGTTGCCTTCTTAACGCGCAGCATGCGGTCGGATGCAGGAGTGGTAATCTCGGCTTCACACAACCCCTATGAAGATAACGGCATCAAGTTCTTTTCGTGGGATGGGTTTAAACTGCCGGATGAGGTTGAAGCGCGAATGGAGGAGATGATCTTTAATGGAGAGACAGAGCAAGATCGCCCGACGGCTTCAAAGATCGGCAAAGCGGTCCGTATTTCCGATGCTCTGGGACGGTATATCGTTTTTCTCAAAAACAGCTTCCCCCGCCATCTGACTCTGGAAGGGCTGCGCATCGTTGTGGATTGCGGTCACGGCGCTGCCTATAGAGTCGTGCCAGAGATGCTGGCGGAATTGGGGGCCGAAGTCATTTCCCTCGGCGTTCAGCCAGACGGTGAAAATATCAATCGGGGTTGCGGCGCGCTCTATCCAGATAACGCGCGGGAAGTATTGCTCCAGGAGCGTGCAGATCTGGCGATTGCGCTGGACGGTGACGCGGACCGCGCAATCTTTTTGGATGAAACCGGCGCTGTGGTTGACGGCGATCAGGTGTTGGCGATGTGCGCCAAGGACATGCAAGAAAAGGGCATGTTAAAAAACGGGGCGGTGGTCGCCACGGTAATGAGCAATCTTGGCTTGGACCTGGCATTGAGATCGTTGGGCATTGAAGTGATCCGAACCGAAGTCGGCGATCGTTATGTGGTCGAGCGCATGTTGGAGGGCGGCTACAATCTAGGGGGTGAACAGTCGGGACATATCGTCTTTCTCGATCACAATACGACCGGAGATGGTGCCATTACCTGCCTGCAAGTGCTGGCGCTCATGGTCGAGAGGCGCAGACGTTTGGGCGAGCTGAAACAGTTAATGACTCGACTACCCCAGGTTTTGCTGAATGTCCGGGTTAGAGAAAAAAGAGATCTGTCGGGTATGCCAAAGGTTAGCCAGAAGATTGCCGCGGTCGAAAAAGCGCTCGATGGGCGGGGGCGAACGGTGGTGCGCTATTCGGGCACTGAAATGCTGGCGCGGGTCATGCTCGAAGGGGAAGACGAGACGAAAATACGCAATATGGCACGGGAAATTGCAGACGAGATTCAATCCGAGGTCGGCGCCAAGGCATGATTCGATTAGGCGTCAATGTGGATCATGTGGCCACGGTGCGGCAGGCGCGGCGCGCTGAGGTGCCGGATCCTGTCGAGGCAGCTTTGCTGGCCGAGGCTGCGGGTGCCGATGGCATCACGGTGCACCTCCGTGAAGATCGTCGCCACATTCAAGAGCGGGATGTCCAGCTTCTGCGCGAGCGAGCCACGACAAAGCTCAACTTGGAAATGGCCGTAACGCTGGCCATGGTGGCGTTTGCCGCGGAACTCAAGCCGCACGACGCTTGTTTCGTGCCGGAAAAACGTGAGGAGTTGACTACCGAAGGAGGTCTTGATGTGGTCGGCCACAAAACAAAAATTCAAGAAGCGGTAGCACGGCTCCAGAAACAGGGTATCCACGTGAGCTTGTTTGTTGATCCTGAGGAAAGCCAAATCGAGTCTGCCAAGGAAACCGGCGCTCACGGTGTGGAAATTCACACGGGCGCATACTGCAACGCGCCGGCTTCTGAGCGCCAGAAAGAGCTAGATGCAATTGTGGCCGCAGCCAGGAGGGCCAAAAGCCTTGGGTTGGAAGTCCACGGTGGTCATGGACTTAATTATGAAAATGTCCTTCCGATAGCGGCAATCGCTGAAATTGTCGAGCTCAATATCGGGCACAGCATCATTGCGCGGGCGGTCATGGTCGGGATCGCACAAGCAGTCCGGGAGATGAAAGCGCTTCTTAATCGCGCTCGCTCCTAGGCTTCACGGATCACGCTCGCCTGTGGTTTGCGGGCTCAAAGTTCAAGTCAATGCTCAACGAAACTGATTCGAACCTTGAACCTTTGAACCTGGAACATTGAACGGCTTTGCTCATGTTGGTGGTGACTGCCCAAGAAATGCGGGAGATCGATCGTCTGACGAGCGAGAGGTATGGCGTGCCGAGCTTGACCCTGATGGAAAGGGCGGGTGAGGGCATTGCTCAAGCCATCTTGGAGCGCTTCGAAGAAGCCGTCAGAGCAGGCGTGCTGATCGTTGCCGGCAAAGGCAATAACGGCGGTGATGGCTTCGTCGTCGCGCGCCTGCTCAAAGAGAAAAAAGTTTCTTGTGAAGTCGTGCTGTTGGCCCCTGAAAGCGAACTTTCCGGTGACGCCGCTGTAAACATGCGTGCCTACATCGAGCAAAGAGGAAAAGTGTTTTCTGTCGGCAATAATCTGGAAGCGCTCGCCCAACGGATGCACGGGAAAGGCCTGCTCGTAGATGCCATTTTGGGCACGGGAATGAAGGACGAAGTGAAGGGCCTTTATGCCGAGGCCATCGAGCTCATGAATGCCTCAGGTCTGCCCATTGCCGCAGTCGATACCCCGTCGGGCCTTCACAGCGACACTGGTTTTCCGCTGGGTGCAGCGGTGCAAGCGGAGATGACGGTCTCGCTAGGGTGTCCGAAGTTGGGCCAGGTCATTTACCCGGGGCTAAACTATGTTGGAGATCTGGTGATAGCTGACATCGGTCTCGAGCCGCGGGCGATCCAAGCAGTGGCGCCTCGGACAGAACTGCTGGAGGCCGCTGATATCGGTTGGCTTGTGCCACGTCGTAAGCCCGACAGTCACAAGGGGAACTACGGCCACTTGTTGGTTTTGGCTGGTGCTCGAGGAAAGACGGGGGCTGCGATCCTGGCATGCCGAGCGGCAATGCGTACCGGAGCCGGGCTGGTGACGCTCGCGGCGCCCCGTTCGCTCAACGAGATTCTTGCAGGCTCATTGATTGAGGTGATGACAGAGTTGCTGGGAGAAGATGCGGTTGGCGGGCTGGAAGCCCCTACGGACGAAGAATGGCGGCGGCTGCTAGAGCGAAAAGATGCGCTGCTATTCGGCCCGGGTATTGGTGTCAGCGAAGCTACTCAAAGCGCGCTCATTTGGCTATTGAAAAATCTGAGCGTACCCTGGGTGATTGATGCGGATGGGCTCAATAATTTGGCACTCGAGAAACATCGGTTGCGCTACGCGAAGGTGCCGCCCATTCTGACGCCCCACCCCGGAGAAATGGCGCGGTTAATCGAACAGAGTAGCGCCGTCGTCAATCAGAATCGGATCGGTGTCGCGCGGGCTTTCGCCACCGAAAATTGTTGCCATGTGGTGCTCAAAGGAGCTCGTACCGTTATAGCGACCGCCGACGGAAGGGTATTCATCAACCCCACCGGTAATCCCGGCATGGCCAGCGGCGGAATGGGAGATGTTCTCGCAGGTATGCTGGCCGCGCTCCTGGGGCAGGGGTTCTCGCCCGAAGGTGCCATGAAACTAGGTGTTTTCCTCCACGGATTCACAGGCGACCGTGCAGCCAAAGAAAAGGGCCCCATCGGACTCATTGCTTCCGATGTCATAGAAGGCCTTCCATCAGCAATGCGCGACTTGTCTACCCTCACAGTTTGACGCTCGTAATCGCTCAAAAAATGTATTAGTTCTGTGTGAAGTCCGGGGATTCGTGCCCCGCTCTTCAGCGGTCGGACTGCCTGTTTAAGATGACGTCGTGGAGTATCGTTACGACTTCAGCGCGGCAAACCCGTGCCTTGGGCGGCAAGGTCGCGAGAAACCTCGAAGGCGGTGAAATCATTGGCCTTTCGGGAGAACTGGGTTCAGGTAAAACCTGTTTTGTGCGGGGCTTGGCCGAAGGTCTCGAAGTTGGCCGCGGGACGTGGGTTCGAAGCCCAACTTTCACCCTGATCAATGAATACAACGGTCGATTGCCAATATACCATATCGACCTCTATCGAATCGGTAGTAGAGACGAATTGGCAGCGCTTCACCTTCGCGAGTACTTGTATTCCGACGCCATTAGTCTAATCGAGTGGTTCGATCGTCTTCCGTTCGGGGAAGTGGATGAATTCCTCGAACTAAAGTTTGTCCACGCGGGCGGTAACAGGCGCGAGCTTACCTTCACCGCACACGGTGAGCGCTACGAAAGGATTGTGGGATCTTTAAAGGCAGGGGCTGAAGCGCGGCGCAGCCGCAGCCGAAAGTCAGAATATCTGCCGCAAAGAAAACCCGACTCCTGACTTGGCGTCTTTGGCGCGAGAAAATCCGAGCTCGGGAGTTGGTATTATCATGGAAATTTGGGGCAGGGAGTCCGCACGCGCTTTTGAACCTTGAACGCTGGAACCGTCGAACGGTCGGATATGTCTTTACTGGTACAAAAATACGGGGGAACCTCCGTCGGAACGATCGAGCGCATCCAACGTGTGGCTGAGAAAATCTGTGCCACCAGACGGGCGGGCCATAATCTCGTCGTTGTGGTCTCGGCAATGGCGGGCGAGACTAACCGCCTCCTTGGGCTGGCACATCAGATTACGGATATTCCGGACGAGCGCGAAAAAGACGTGCTACTCGCATCGGGTGAACAGGTCTCGATTGCTCTTCTGACGCTTGCGTTGAAAGCACTCGGGCAACCCGCAAGATCTTTTTTGGGTCATCAAGTGAGGATTGCGACCGATAATACCTTCGGGAAAGCGCGTATCCGAAACATCGATTGCAGCAAGATTCTCCGGTGCCTAAAAGATGGCGAAGTGGTGGTTGTGGCTGGGTTTCAGGGCGTCGATGAAGCCGATAACATTACTACGTTGGGCCGCGGGGGGTCCGACACGAGCGCTGTCGCTTTGGCGGCCTTTCTCAATGCTGCCGCTTGTGAAATCTACACGGATGTCGAGGGTATTTTCACAACCGATCCGAGTATCTGTGCGGCGGCGAAGAAATTGGTGCGAGTGTCCTACGAGGAGATGATTGAACTGGCCAGCACCGGTGCCAAGGTGCTCGAGATTCGCTCGGTCGAGTTTGCCAAGAAGTTTTCGGTGCCGGTTCATGTCTGCTCGAGCTTCGTGGACGTCACAGGCACATGGCTGGTCAAGGAGGATGAGACCATGACCGATGTTTTGGTGTCTGGAATAAGCTACGACAAGAACGAAGCGAAGATCACGCTGGTGCGAGTTCCGGATCGGCCCGGCTTGGCGGCGCAGATTTTTGGCCCGATTGCCGAAGCTCATATTGTCGTGGACATGATCATTCAGAACGCCAGCGAGGATGGTACGACCGATTTGACTTTTACTGTATCTAAAGCAGATTATAAAAAGGCATTATCGATAGTCGAAAAAACACTGCCCGCCGTCAACGCCAAAGGAGTCAGGGTCGATACCGACATTGCGAAAATATCGGTGGTCGGGGTCGGTATGCGCACGCATGCCGGTGTGGCGGCAAAGATGTTCGAGGTTCTTGCCAACGAAGGGATCAATATCGAAATGATTTCAACCTCGGAAATCAAAATTTCAGTTGTGATCGATGCCAAGTACACTGAATTGGCGGTACGGGTACTGCACGACGCGTTTATCGGAAAGCAGGGGAACACATGAAGGACGTCTTGATCTACGATACAACTCTCAGGGACGGCTGCCAGGCTGAGGATATCTCATTCACGCTGGAGGATAAGCTGCGTATCGCGGAGAAGTTGGCTGAACTGGGCGTGGATTACATCGAGGGCGGATATCCCGGATCCAATCCGCGCGATGCGGATTTTTTTCAACAAGTGAAAAAGGTCAAACTGAAGACCGCAAAAATCGCCGCTTTCGGAACGACCCGTAGGCCCAGCACCAAGCCGTCTCAGGATGCCAGCCTGAAGATGCTTTTGGATGCCGACACGCCGGTGGTCACGCTGGTTGGAAAAACGTGGGACCTTCATGTCCGGGATGATTTGCGCATCAGCAAAAAGGTCAATCTGGAAATTATCGCCGACTCCATTGCTTATATGAAGCGACATGTGGACGAAGTCATCTTCGACGCGGAGCATTTTTTTGACGGCTTTCGTTCCAATCCCGAGTATGCGCTGGAATGCCTGAAAGCGGCGGAAGAAGGCGGGGCGCACTGGACCGTTCTGTGCGACACCAACGGCGGGCGCACGCCAGCAGACATTCGTGCCGCCCTCGAAAGTGTCACCCGCGCGATCAAGACGCCGCTAGGGATCCATTGCCACAATGACGGCGAGTTGGCGGTCGCGAACACGATGGCGGGTGTTGAGATGGGGGTTCGGCAGGTGCAGGGAACGATTAACGGCTTCGGCGAGCGCTGCGGCAACCTGAACCTTTGCTCGATTATTCCAAACCTCCAATTGAAAATGGGCAGGCAGTGCGTCAAGGCCGAGCAGCTGAGAAAGTTGCGGGAGGTTTCGCATTTTTTCTACGAGCTGGCTAATATCCAACCTAACAAGCGGCAGCCTTATGTTGGTGACAGTGCCTTTGCGCACAAGGGCGGACTGCACGTTTCAGGTGTTTTGAAGAATCGAGAGACCTACGAGCATATTGACCCTCTCCTGGTGGGTAATCGCCAGAGGGTGCTTGTGTCGGATCTGGCCGGCCGAAGCAATATTGTCTACAAGGGAAAAGAATATGGCATCGATCTCACCGGGCATGATGAAGCCGTTCAGGAGGTTCTGCGTCGCACCAAGGAGTTGGAAAGTCAAGGCTATGAGTTCGAGGCAGCGGAAGCCTCCTTCGAGCTTCTGATCCAAGAAGCGCTCGGCAGGAAAAAGAAAAACTTCCGTCTCCTCGGGTTTCGCGTAATTGACGAAAAAAGGACAGAAGGAGAGCCTCCGCTCTCCGAAGCAACCGTCATGGTGGAAGTCGACGGCGTGATGGAGCACGCTGCGGCGATGGGGAACGGCCCGGTGAACGCCCTCGACGGAGCCTTGCGGCGGGCGCTAACCAAATTTTATCCTGGGCTAAAAGAGGTTCAGTTACTCGACTACAAAGTGCGGGTTCTCACCTCAGGAGAAGGGACAGGGGCCTCGGTGCGGGTCTTGATCGAGTCAAGCGATGGGAAAGATCGCTGGGGAACGGTTGGGGTCTCACATAACGTCATTGAAGCGAGTTGGCAGGCTCTGGCGGACAGCATTGACTACAAGCTCTACAAGGATGCACGGCGCTAGCCAGGGTGAAGAGGGTCGGCATGTGGAAGACTCTCAAAGAAGATGTCCAGATAGTTTTCGAGCGTGACCCGGCGGCCCGGAACGTTTTGGAGATCGTCCTTACTTACCCCGGCTTTCACGCGTTGTTTTACTACCGCATGGCGCACGCTGCCTGGGTAAGCGGTCTCAAGGGAGTTGCCCGCTTTATTAGCAATCTGGGGCGCTTTTTTACCGGTATAGAGATTCATCCTGGAGCCAAGATTGGCAGGCGCTTCTTTATTGATCACGGCATGGGTGTCGTGATCGGTGAAACCGCCGAAATTGGCAACGACGTTACGCTCTACCAGGGAGTAACTCTCGGCGGCACTAGTCTCAAGAAAGAAAAGCGGCACCCGACGGTCGAGGATTGGGTTGTCATCGGCGCAGGGGCAACGGTCCTTGGCCCGGTAACCATCGGGCACAATAGCAGAATAGGATCGGGCTCGGTTGTGGTGAGCAGCGTTCCACCACACTCCACAGTGGTGGGAATCCCCGGACGCGTTGTGGAGGGCGAAGCGATGCGCCGGGAGGCCCATGCGCACATTATCGATCTAGATCACGCGCGACTGCCCGATCCGATCGCCAAGGCCATTGGTAGTTTGGCGGATTATGTTCAAAAACTCGAGAAGCGAGTGGATGAGCTCAACGCGCGCCAGGGAGGGCTCGAAGAGAAGAGCGCGGAGGACAGTGAGGTGCTGAACAAGGTCAGAGAATTGCTGAAAAATTCCGGCAGTTAAAAGACAAACGTTCCGGATCTCGAGACGATTAGGGCTCCTATGAAAGATTGGGGTTGGAGGCCTTGCCGCTCGCCGCCTCTTGGAGCCTTAAATCGAAATGTCATTCTGAGGAGCGCAGCGACGAAGAATCTGCTTGTTCTCTGATTGTAAGGGCTTAAAAACACAAGCAGATCCTTCACTTCGTTCAGGATGACAGTCCTGATATGTGGGCCTCGTGTGAGAGCTCATTTTCATCATATGTGGGCGAGCGTAAGAGCATGAAACACTTCGTGGAACAGAGAAGCCGTTACAAAAAATGAGACGACGAAAGGTTATCGTCGCGATGAGCGGCGGCGTGGATAGTTCCGTCACAGCGGCGCTGCTGTTGGAGCAGGGCTTTGATGTCGAGGGGGTATCGCTGCGCATGTGGGAGGGGAATCGCGGGCCACGAAGCTGCTCTGATCATGGCGGTGCGAAAGAAATTGCCAGTCTGCTGGGTATTCGTCATACGCTGCTCGATCTGCGCGCGACATTTGAGGCAACCGTAGTAAGGTCCTTCGCGCAGGATTATCTCAGAGGGCGTACGCCCAATCCTTGCGTTGCGTGCAATCGAGATTTCAAGCTGGGTCTGCTCCTAAAGTGGGCGAGAGCTCATGGTGCCGATTGGGTTGCCACGGGCCACTATGCGAGCGTACGTCGCGAGCGGGAAGGCACGAATGTGTTTCTTTACCGAGGCGCCGATCGCCTCAAGGACCAGTCATACTTCTTGTTCGCTTTGACTCAGGAACAGCTCGCGGCAGCCCTGTTTCCACTGGGGGAAATGCAGAAGGAAGAAGTGCGTTGCAAGGCAAGAAAATTGGCGCTGCCAGTGGCAGACCGTCCGGAAAGTCAAGACATCTGCTTCGGGGATTATAGGGCGCTTGTTGAGTCTTACGCCAGGGGCGATGATCTTGCCGGCGGTGAATTTGTGGATCTTACTGGAAGGGTTCTGGGCCGGCACAGCGGCATTCACGGCCTGACCGTGGGCCAGCGAAAGGGACTGGGTATTTCGGCGGGTGAGCCGTTGTATGTCCTGGAAATTGAAGATGACTCGAAACGAGTCCTGTTGGGGAGAAGAGAGGGTCTTGCCTGCCGAGGATTGGTCGCGCGAAACGTTAACTGGATCGGCCAGCCGGTTGCAAAAGAGCTGGAGGCCGAGGTACAGATTCGATATCGTACCCGCGCCATTCCATGTATTTTGCAAAAGTCCGGCGATGAGAGCTACGAAGCGCGATTCAGCGCCGCTCATTTGGCGGTAACTCCGGGGCAAGCGGCAGTGTTTTATAAGGGCGAGAGAGTCCTGGGTGGCGGTTGGATCCAGCACGCAATCCGCTGATGAATAAGATGTCTCGTGTCTCGCGTCCCGAGTTCTCGGAATAACGGAAACTCGAGACGTTGGACCCGAGACCTGAGACGGTTCAAGACAGATGCGCATCGCGATCACAACGCTTGGTTGCAAGATTAACCAGTACGACTCCGCAGTCATTCAAAGCCGTCTGCAAAAAAATCACTTGTTGGTTCCGTTCGCCGAGGCCGCCGACTGCTACATTATCAACACCTGCACAGTAACAGATCGTGCCGATTGGGAAGCGCGCCAGCTCGTGCGGCGCGCAAAGAGAACGAACCCCGCTGCCAAGGTGCTGATGACGGGTTGTTACGCTCAGGTTCATCCGGCCGAACTGGCGGCGCTCACGGGGGTGGATTACGTGGTCGGGCTCAATCGACTGGATGATCTGCTCACATGGGTCGACCGACGAGCCACGGACAGTCGCGTTCTAGTGGCCGTGAGCGATGTCAAGCGCGAGCGCGGCGTGCGCATGCTCGGGACGCGAGCGCTTCCGGGGCATACTCGGGCATTCCTCAAAATCCAGGAAGGCTGCAATTATTCCTGCACCTACTGTATTATTCCGACGGCCCGGGGTTTGAGTCGAAGCGTGCCGCCAAAAACGGTCATGGAGCAGGCGGAGCAACTCGCGAGCTCCGGCTATGTGGAGGTTGTCCTCACCGGCATTCACCTCGGCGGCTACGGTCAGGACCTTCTCCCCAAGACGGACTTAACGAGCCTGTTGGAGATGATGCACAAGAGCCGCGTCGTGCCGCGCGTGCGGCTAAGCTCTTTGGACCCACGCGAAGCGCCGGACAGGTTGCTTGATCTGGTCGCCGGCTCCGACGTCATCTGCCCGCACTTTCACGTCTGCGCCCAGGCGGGGGAAGATCACATTCTGAAGCAGATGCGGCGCAATTACGACACCGCATATTATCGGCAGCTGCTGAACAGAATACGGGGCCGATTGCCCCAGGCCTCTTTGGGCACCGACATCATCGTTGGCTTTCCGGGAGAGACCGATGCGCAGTTTGAAGCATCGCTGGCTTTTTTTGCGTCGCTTCCGCTTACCTACTTTCACGTGTTTCCCTATTCAGTGCGCCGTGGCACGCTCGCAGCCGGATTAACAGGTCAGCTTCCTGCCCACGTCAAGAAAGCGCGGGCGCGACGGATGCGTGAGTTAGGGGATGAAAAGAAAAGGGACTTTTTGTCGCGTTTTCTGGGCCAGGAAGTCTCGGTGTTGCTGGAAGATAAGATCGATAAAAGAACAGGCCTGCAACGCGGTTTTACACGCAACTACCTGCCGGTCATGGTTTGCCGCGGCCAAGCAGTTGCTAACCGCGAAATACGGGTGAAACTCACGAGTTTCCAAGACGGATTGATATTGGGGGCGCCGGTAACCGGCTCCGCGGGCGAGGACCGCCTCGTTGCAGATACACGATAACACCGGCTCAAAGAGAGAGCCCCGGCTGACTGTGCTACAAAAGCAACTCGGATACTTCTTCAAAGATCCATCGCTCCTCGTGCGCTGTTTGACGCACGTTTCCAGTAATCGCCTCAGAAGCCATGATCATAACGAGGTCCTGGAATTTCTCGGCGATGCCGTACTCGAACTGGCAATCAGTGACCTTTTGATGCGCCGCTTCCCTGACCGTAGCGAGGGAGATCTTTCCAGGATGCGGGCAGCTCTCGTCAATTCGTCCGTATTGGCAGAGAAGGCCGCCGCTCTCAAGCTTGGCCCTCTTTTGAGACTCGGGAAAGGCGAAGAGCGCAGCGGAGGTCGGAGCAAGCCTTCGATTCTTGCCGGGGCGTTTGAGGCGCTATTGGGTGCCGTTTATAGCGATGGCGGTTATGAACCGGCGCGCAGTGTTATTGAGCACTACTTTGCCGGCGATGTGGAGGAAAAACGACTGGGTCAGCAAGATTATAAAACTCGGCTACAAGAGATCGGCCAGATGCTGTTCCACGCGCCGCCCAGCTATCGGGTCGTATCCGAGTCGGGTCCGGCACATGAGAAACGTTTTGTAACGGAGATCGTTCTCGGCGGGAAGGTGCTGGGCAAAGGCGAGGGCCGAACTAAGAAACAGGCCGAGCAGGAGGCGGCGAAGAAAGCGCTAGAGAAATTGCAGGAAAGTGGCGCCGCGGCTAAATGAATCCGGCAAGCAGAATCAACTGTGAGAAGCCTTTGGTAGTTCACGAAATACTTTCTCGCCACGAACTGACGCATGAGTTTACACTCGCCGTGGACGGTGAAGCGAACCCTCAGCCTATTCCCTCTCCCACAAGGAGAGGGAATAACTCGAGGCAAAAAAGGCTCAAGGATACCATTTTTTACCCTCGCCCTTTAGGGCCCTTTAGGGAGGGGGAAGGGGTAAGGGTAAATGACACATTTATCGACTGACGTCCTGATCATTGGCGCGGGCGGAGCCGGTATGTATGCGGCCATTGCTGCGGCGCGCAGCGGGTCGGCGGTCATTTTACTCGACAAGAGTCTTGTCGGTCGTGGCGGCGCGACTGTGATGGCACAGATGACAGTGGCCGCGGCCCTCGGACAGCAAGAGCCGGATCATTGGACGATTCATTTCGCGGACACCGTGAGAGCGGGACGCGCTCTGTGTAATGAAGCTCTTGCTGCACTGCTATGTGCAGAGGGCCCAGCGCGGATCTTCGAGATGGAAGAGTGGGGGACGCGCTGGGCCCGCGAAGACGATCACATAAAACAAGAGATCGCCCCCGGCCACAGCCGCCGCCGCTGTTGCTACGTTGACTTTCTCAACACAGGTCCGGCAGTCGCGGCAACGCTAAGGCGCAAAATCAGCGGGATTCACGAGATAAGGCGCATCAGCAATGTGGCTGTACTGGATATTGTAACGTCAGATCAGCGAGCGGTTGGTGCCGTAGGCCTGAACGTTGTGGACGGGGAAATCCTCACGTTTCAAGCGAAATCCGTCATTCTAGCTGCGGGGGGGTTGACCAAACTTTACGCGAGAAATAGCGCCTCAACGAACATGGCAGGGGAGGCCTATGCATTGGCTTTATGGGCGGGGGCTGAGTTGGTGGATATGGAATTCGTCCAGTTTTTTCCTATCGGTCACCTGGCGCCGCGTTTGGTGGGGATGGACCCGATCATGTGGGATCCTTTTCGCTATAAACTAGGCGGCAAACTGCTCAATGGTCACTTCGAGGAGTTTATCGATCGGTACGGGGGTTCCGATTTTGGCAAGTACACGGCGACGCGCGATGTGGCGGCATATGCCATCTTAAAAGAGGTGGAGGCCGGCCGCGGCTCGCCTCATCGCGGCGCCTATCTCGATTTTCGTCACATTCCTGAGCTTACTTTGCGAGCGGCCTTTGGGCCCGTGATCGATCGACTCCTCGCCAATGGCATCGATCTTACCCGGACGCCGGTTGAAGTGGGACCCATGGCCCACTATCACATGGGTGGGATTCGTACCGATGCCATGATGGCAACGCGGATCGAGGGGCTTTACGCCGCCGGAGAAGCTGTCGGTGGGGCCAATGGCGCTAATCGGCTGTCCGGGAATGCCATAACAGAAGCCTTTGTCTTTGGCGAACGGGCCGGACGTTCTGCGGCCGAGAATGCGAAGAGATTGCCACCGGTCTTTGATAACCACAGTGCGGTTGCCACAGTCGATCGGGTCCGCTCGATTCGAGCCGAAAAACGCAAAGATGCGCAAACGCCAGTGACCCTGCAAATAGAGTTACAGCAGTTAATGTGGGAAAAAGCCGGACCGTTCCGTACGGGCGCAAAACTCGCTGCCGCGTTGGCACGCGTGCAAGAAATGCAAAATAAAGAGCTTGCCAGCCTTTCGGTGTCGAACCAACACGCTTACAATTTAGATCTGCAGGATTGGTTCGAACTGCGCGCCATGGTGATTGTTGCCGAGGCGGTGCTCAACTCGGCGCTCGCACGGACCGAGAGCCGGGGCGCTCATCAGCGCGAAGATTTTCCCGAAACCGAACCTGATTTTGAAAAAAACCACGTGGTGAAACTCAAGAGCGGTCAAATAGTATCCGGCTGGTTTTCTCCTGTGCGCTCCGCTCAGGGCGAGGCTGTACCATGAGCGACGGCACACTCAGGACCGCAACACTTCGGATTCGCCGCGGTGGGCCACATGAAGAATGCCACTACGAAACCTTTATAGTTCCGTACGAAGAGGGCATGTCTGTTCTCGACGCGCTGCGCTGGATTCGCACGCATCTCGACAGCACACTTGCCATTCGCTATAGCTGCATCAACGCCAACGCCTGTAAGACGTGCATGGCCTTGGTCAATGGTGAGGTGGAGTATACTTGTATGATAAAACTAACCCCGGAACTGGTCTCGCTGGAGCCTCTTCCAAAACGGCGTGTGATACGCGATTTAGTAACCGACATCGTTCCGGACGAAGAGAAAATCTCCCTCTGACGAGAGCTTGTGGCGAATGCGAGGAATTGACCAGACGAAAGACGGTAACTCTTTTAAAAAGGGACGGAACGCGCGAGTGACTTGTAGGGGGCGGACACCCAGGTCTACCCCTACAGGTGCGAGCTTACCGTCGCTCCAGGTGCAGCAGACTATTTTGGGTATCGATATCCATCCGAAAATTGCTGAGGAAATTGAGTCCCAGAAGACCCGTGACCGCTGGGTCGGGGACGGCATCATGAACAGCCGCAGCAAGGTCTTTGACCTCCATACCGCCCACCTCGATGGAGTGCAGCGTAACCAGCGGTGCCTGGATGACGCCGTTGGCTGTCTGGAAAGTCATGGCACTGGCATTGACGGAGGGTACGACGTTGAGTTCTTTCGCCATGGCGTGGGAAATAATCGTGTAGCTGGCGCCGGTATCCACCACTAACCTGGCCGCTGCCTTGTTGTTGAGTTTGGCCTGAATGACCACCACATGGCCATGTTTTTCAAACGGAATACTGGCCTTGGTTGGAGACGGGGCCTTGGCCGGGCTGTTAGGTCTGGGGCGTTCCTTTGCGGGAATCCGAACTGCGCCCTCCCGGCGATCTGCAGGGATGTTGTGGAGATTGTCAGTAAAGTGAACTACGCCGTGCTGGTCCACCCAGCGGTAAAACTGCGCGGCAAAGGCTGGAAATATTTCTGCCAATCCAAGCCAAAGGGCCAGTGCGGGAACTAATGCCGCCGCCAACATGGCACCGAGTGTAACACAATTTGGCGGCTCGCCAAACTGCTGCGTTCTTTGTCTCAGGTCTCGGGTTCCGGGTCCCGTATGCAAAAACCGAAACAGGAAACTAGGAAATTCGCACTCGTTTGCGGCGCGGTGGCTCGCTTTACAAGGCTAAGTCGCTGTGCTAAAAAGAATTTAACTTACAAATGAAAGAGAGAAGATGAGCGGAGAAGAGATGGGAATTGCTCAGCCACAAAAACAGGAGATGATCGAGCAGTTCAGGCTTCATCAGACGGATACCGGCTCTCCGGAAGTGCAGGTTGCTTTACTCAGCAAGCGCATTGATTATTTGACCGCGCACTTCAAGGTTCACGTTAAAGATCACCATTCACGACGAGGTCTCCTTAAGCTGGTAGGCCAACGACGGAGACTTCTCGACTATCTCAAGCAAAGGGATTTTCAGAGATACCAGAGTCTGATCCAACGCCTAGGAATCAGAAAGTAATTTCTTCCTAAGCAGTGGCCCCTCCTTATCACACCTCCGTTAGACACCCCTCATCTCAGAGGATCCTAGAATGAAAAAACTTGAGCTGGATTTTCACGGCCGGCCTTTGTCCATCGAAGTGGGCAAGTTAGCCAAACAGGCGGACGGTGCCGCTATAGTCCGTTATGGGGAGACGGTTACACTGGTGACAGCGGTGGCCGCCAAGGAAGTCAAACTGGACACGGATTTTTTTCCGCTGACCGTCGATTATCAGGAAAGGACGTTCGCTGCCGGGAAAATTCCCGGCGGTTTCTTCAAGCGGGAAGGCCGTCCATCCGAAAAGGAGATTCTTACCTGCCGACTGATTGACCGCTCACTTCGTCCGCTGTTTTCCGAGGGTCTGCGCTGTGAAACTCAAATCATTGCGACCGTCCTTTCGGCCGATCGGGAGAACGATCCCGATGTGGTTGCTATGCTGGGGACATCGATCGCCCTTCATGTCTCCGATATTCCATTCAACGGACCTTTGGCGGGGGTGCGGGTCGGCCGGATCGACGGACGCTGGGCTATAAACCCGACGCAAACGCAACTGCAGGACAGCGACACCGACATTTTTGTCGCGGGCACTCGGGATGCCATCGTCATGGTGGAAGGGGGGGGCAAGATGGTTCCCGAAGACGAGATCCTGGAGGCTTTATTTACGGGTCATGCGGCGATCCAGCCACTTTTGGATCTGCAGGAAGAGTTCCGGCGTGAAATTGGCAAACCCAAACGTCACGTTCCATTGGCGACGCGTGATTCGACGGTGGTTCACCGGATCGAGGAATTAGCGCAGGAAAAACTAAAGCAGGCTGTGGAAATACCGGAAAAACAGCTCCGCTACAAACGATTCGGTGAAGTCAAGAACGAAGTGGTCACTGCAGCCCTGGAGGAATTTCCCCATAAAGAGAAGGATATTAAGGGCGCGTTCGAGGATCTGAAAAGAGATACTTTCCGCAACCTCATAGTCCAACAGGGCCGCAGGATTGACGGCCGAAGCCTCAAAGACATACGGCCGATCACGTGCGAGGTTCAAGTGCTACCGCGAACTCACGGCTCATCGCTGTTCACGCGCGGTGAAACCCAAGCCCTCGTGGTAACCACACTGGGAACCGCGTCAGACGAGCAGAAGATCGACGCTTTGATCGGAGAGCATTACAAGAAGTTCATGCTTCACTACAATTTTCCTCCGTTTAGCGTGGGTGAAGTCAAGTTCCTGCGCGGCCCTAGCCGTCGTGAGATCGGCCATGGCAACTTGGCGGAGCGGGCTCTGCTCCCCGTGCTCCCTGTCGAAGATAGCTTTCCTTACACAGTTCGCATCGTGTCGGAGATTCTTGAGTCGAATGGATCCACCTCCATGGCAACCGTCTGCGGCGGGTCTCTTTCGTTAATGGATGCCGGCGTTCCGGTGGCCGCTCCGGTGGCTGGTATAGCGATGGGACTCATTAAGGAAGGCGAACATGTCCGCATTCTGTCCGACATTTTGGGCGATGAAGATCATCTGGGCGACATGGATTTCAAAGTGGCCGGGACTCCGGAGGGAGTGACCTCACTACAAATGGACATAAAAATCAGCGGTGTGGATCGCGACATCATGCGCCAGGCGCTGCAGCAAGCGAGGGAAGGTCGTCTCCACATTCTCAACATCATGGGGCAGACCCTGTCGGCCCCGCGCGCAGCGGTGTCCGGACACGCGCCGCGAATTATTACGCTTAAGGTCAAGCCGGAAAAAATCCGTGAGATTATTGGGCCCGGCGGAAAGGTTATTCGTGGCATTATTGAAGCAACCGGCGTCAAGATGGACGTGGAGGATGATGGCACGGTAATGATCGCTTCGAGCGACGAGGCCGCGTCGAGGAAAGCAATTGAAATGGTTCAGAAGATCGCGGCCGAAGCGGAAATCGGCAAAATCTACAAAGGAACGGTAAGGAAAATCGTCGATTTTGGCGCTTTTGTCGAAATTCTGCCGGGAACGGATGGCCTCATCCACATCTCCCAGCTTGCACCCGAGCGCGTTCGCAAGGTTTCCGACGTCCTTAAGGAAGGTGACGAGGTGATGGTCAAGGTGCTGGAAATCGACAAGCAGGGAAAGATCAGGCTGAGCCGAAAAGAGGCGCTCAGAGAGACGGGCCAAGCGGCCCCTGCAGGTTCCGAAATCGAGGCCGATCATTCGCCTCGGGAATAAGCGCCGGCTTCGATGTTCGCCAAGACGGTCCTGAACAACGGTATCCGCGTCGTTTCTCACCAAATGCCGGATCAACGCTCCGTGAGCTTTGGGATTTGGGTGGAAAATGGATCACGCCATGAGTCCCGCCCCCAAAACGGCATCTCTCATTTCATCGAGCATTTGCTTTTTAAGGGGACCGAACGGCGTAGCGCCGCGCGTATCGCGGAAGAGATGGATGCCGTAGGCGGCGTTCTTAACGCCTTTACCTCCAAAGAGCAGACCTGCTATTACGCCAAGGTGCTAGACGAAGACTTGCCTCTTGCCGTTGATCTGCTGACGGATGTGTTCCTCAATTCCATCTTCGATGGCGATGAGATCGAGCGGGAAAGGTCGGTTATTCTCCAGGAGATCTCACAGGCGGAGGATACCCCTGACGACTACGTGCACGATCTCTTCAATCTGGATTTTTTTAAAGATCACCCTCTGGGCCGTCCCATCGCCGGTAGTGCAGGAACAGTCTCACATTTCCAACGTAAGGACCTTGTCGATTTTTTTCGTACCCGGTATCAACCCGAACGCGTCGTGATCGCAGCCGCAGGGCACATCCAGCATGACGAGTTGGTGAAAGCGCTGGCAGAGCGTTTGGGACGTGTGAGCGACAGGGGCGCTGCGGCCAATGACCGTATTGAAGGCGACCTCGCGCCCCAGACGACAACTGGCGTGTTTCACTATTCAAAACCGCTCGAGCAGGTTCACCTCTGCTTGGGCGTGCCGGGGATTCGTCATGATCATCCGCAGCGCTATGCCGCGTTCGTTCTCAACACGCTTCTGGGCGGCGGCATGAGCTCTCGCTTGTTTCAAGAGATACGCGAGAAACGAGGCAAGGCCTACTCCGTGTACTCTTTCATGTCTTCGTACAAAGACGCCGGGTACTTGGGAATCTATGCAGGGACGAGTCTGGAATGGGCCGAGGACGTGGTCGATTTAATTCTCAACGAGCTCAACAATATGGCAGCAGGTAGAATCGACGAAGCCGAGATTTCTCGAACGAAAGGGCAGCTTGTCGGCAACATGATACTCGGGCTGGAATCCACTGATTCATGGATGAGCCACATTGCCCGAAATGAGATCTATTTCGGAAGGTTTATCACCAGCGATGAAATTATCCGCGCGATCCGCGCGGTATCGTGTGAGGAAGTCATTGATCTGGCGCGCACTGTTTTTCGCTCCGACCACATGGCATTAACTTTCTTGGGCGATTTTGAACACGATCGTAAAATCAAAAATTTCCTGTAGCCTTGACGGTGGAGGGCCACTGCGGCTTCGCCGGTGGAAACCGTAAAAGTCCCAATCAAACGCGTCCGGCCCACCGAGACGCCTGTTCCTTTCCCCGCGTATATGACCGGGGGCTCGGCAGGAATGGATATTTGTGCCGACAACGACCTCGATATCCGCCTCGGTTCAATGGAACGGGCTTTAATTCCTACCGGTATTGCCGTGGCGCTGCCGGAGGGATTTGAAGCGCAGATCCGTCCCCGTAGTGGGCTGGCGCTCAAAGAAGGTCTGACCATTGTCAATAGTCCGGGGACAATCGATTCCGATTATCGCGGCGAGATCCAGCTCATTGTAGTTAACTTGGGCACAGACCCGATCACGATTCGCCGAGGCCAGCGAGTCGCTCAGATGGTCGTTCAGAGAGTGTCGCGCGTCGGTTGGGTGGAGGTCAGTGAGCTGCCCGGCTCGCACCGCCAGAGCGGCGGCTTTGGTCATACGGACAGCAAAGATTAGCTCAAAGGTTCAAGAGTTCAAGGTTTTACGGGAGGAACACCCGCATTTTGCCTTGAACCTGGAGCATTGAGCTTTGAAGGGTAAAACAGGAAAGTCTCGCGCGCCCTTATGATTTCACGTTATACACGGCCGGAAATGGGCCGCATCTGGTCGGAAGAAAACGGCTTTCAGAAATGGCTCGAGGTGGAGATTCTGGCTGCCGAGGGCCTGGCCCAATTGGGGAAAGTTCCGCAAGATGCCGTTTCCAGAATCAAGAAAAAGGCCCGTTTTGATGTTGAACGCATCCGCAAGATTGAAAGCGACGTCAAGCATGAAATCATCGCCTTCTTGAGTTGCGTGGCGGAATCGATCGGTGATGATGCGCGCTTCCTTCACTTGGGCATGACATCGTCTGATGTCATGGATACCGCGTTTGCCATCCAACTCAAGGAAGCTTCGAACCTGTTGATCGAGGATGTAAAGGAGCTGATGCAGGTTTTGCGGCGGCAAGCGGCAAAACACAAATGGACCGTGATGATCGGTCGAACTCACGGAATGCATGCGGAGCCCATGACCTTCGGGCTGAAGCTGGCGCTGTGGTACCAGGAGATGCAGCGCCATCTCAGCCGGCTTGAAAAGGCCGCGGAGGATGTGAGTGTAGGGCAAGTTTCGGGAGCCGTTGGTACCTTCGCGCAAATCTCTCCCGAAGTCGAAGCTTATGTCTGCGAGAAGAGCGGGCTGAAACCGGCGTTGATTTCCAATCAGATCATCCAGCGTGACCGGCATGCATATTTTTTCGCTACCCTCGCCGTGGTTGCCAGCTCGCTGGAAAAGATCGCCACCGAGATCCGCCATTTGCAACGCACGGAAGTGCAGGAGGTGGAAGAGCCTTTCACTCAAGGCCAGAAAGGTTCATCGGCCATGCCGCATAAACGCAATCCGATACTATCGGAAAATGTTTCCGGCCTTGCGCGCCTCATGCGATCCTACGCGCTGGCCGCGATGGAAAACGTTTCTTTGTGGCACGAGCGGGACATTAGCCATTCATCAGTAGAGCGGGTGATCGGGCCAGATGCCACGATCGTGCTCGATTTTATGCTGCGGCGGATGATCTATGTTATCGGCAATCTCACCGTTCATGCCAAAAACATGATGCACAATCTCGAAAAAAGCGGCGGGACGATTTATTCAGAAAAGGTGTTGCTAGCGCTGGTCGAAAAAGGGCTGGCGCGTGACGACGCCTACCGGATGGTCCAGCGCCATGCGCTTAAGGTAGCCAGGGATGGGGGAAGCTTAAAACAGGAATTGGCGGGCGATCCGGAGATTAACCGCTATATCTCGGCGAAAGAGCTGGAAGCTATTTGGGACCTCAAAGGGCATCTGGCGAATGTGGACCTCATCTTTCGCAGAGTTTTCCCCTAGTCAGTTCTCGTCGGTATGCGTGTAAAGATTTTTATATCTTTAAAGAGCGGCGTTCTCGACCCGCAAGGCAAAGCCCTCGAGCGCTCGTTGCATTCGTTGGGGTACGGCGAGGTGCAGGATGTACGAACCGGCAAGTACATCGAGGTTCAGCTCGAGGCGACATCACGAGAAGCGGCCGAAGCGCGGATTCGGGAGATGTGCGACAAGCTGCTGGCGAATCCTGTGATCGAGGATTATCGCTTTGACATTCAAGATGGAACCCCGTGACCGATCGCGGTACACTCTAAATGGGAGTTCAAAAGTTTAACGGTTCAAGTGTTCAAAGGGGAGGATTCGATTTCTAATCCATTGAACTTTTGAACTTTGAACCCTTGAACAAAGTTAGTTCTATGCGTTGGGGTGTGATTGTTTTTCCAGGCTCCTGTGACGATCAGGACGTCTACGACTGTCTCAAGGAAGAGATGGGTCAACGCGTGAAGCTCCTGTGGCACAAAGAGGAGCTTGCAGGTCAATTCGATTGTCTGGTCTTGCCTGGCGGGTTTTCTTACGGCGACTATCTGCGCTGCGGTGCGATGGCCCGCTTTGCGCCGATCATGCGCGGCGTGGTGAAATTTGCCCAGCAGGGAGGGTTGGTCTTAGGCATCTGCAATGGTTTTCAGATCCTCTGTGAGGCCGGACTCCTGCCGGGAGCTTTGGTCCGCAATGCCGGCCTCCAATTCGTCTGTCAGCCGGTGTGGCTGCGTGTGGAAGAAACTGACACGCCGTTCACTTGTGAAACGAAGAAGGGCCAGTTGCTCAAGCTGCCGGTGAAACATGGGGAAGGCTGCTACTACGCAGATTCTGGCACGCTCGAGCGGCTGCGCAAGAACCGACAGATTCTTTTGCGTTACGTCGATGCCAAAGGCAAAGCGGTTCCCGCTGCGAATCCCAACGGCTCTTTGGACAATATTGCCGGGATTTGTAGCGAAAACCGTAATGTGTTTGGGTTGATGCCCCATCCGGAAGATGCCTGCCACAAGCTCCTCGGTAGTGAAGATGGGCTCAAGATTTTTTCCTCGATCACCGCGGCCTGCGCCAGAGTGGAACAACTGCATGAATGACGTGAAATCGACAGCATTGAGCCAGCCGTCCGTGAGTTCCGAGGTGGTCTCCGCCCACGGCCTTACTGTGCAAGAGTATGAAAGAATCGTCGAACTGCTCGGGCGCGAGCCTAACTATACCGAGCTTGGCATTTTTTCCGTCATGTGGTCGGAGCACTGCAGTTACAAGAGTTCGCGGTACTATTTGAAACTTCTTCCGACCGAAGGCGCACATGTGCTGCAGGGCCCCGGAGAAAATGCAGGGGTGGTGGACATTGGGGAGGGATTGGCGGTCGCTTTCAAAATGGAGAGTCATAATCATCCGTCGTTCATCGAGCCGTATCAAGGGGCCGCGACAGGTGTCGGCGGCATTTTGCGGGATATCTTCACAATGGGCGCGCGCCCGGTTGCTTCGCTCAATTCGTTACGTTTTGGCAGTATCGATCATCCGCGCACGCGCTATTTGGTCGCGGGAGTGGTGGCTGGCATCGGGGGATATGGCAACTGCGTCGGCGTGCCCACCGTGGGAGGCGAGATTTGTTTCGACGAGTGTTACAACGCCAACATCCTGGTGAACGCCTTGACCTTGGGTATCACAAAAAAAAACCGTATCTTCACCGGCAAGGCAAACGGCCCTGGCAACCCAATTATTTACGTTGGCTCGAAAACCGGACGTGATGGCATTCACGGCGCAACAATGGCGTCGGAGTCATTTTCCGAAGATAAAGAGCAGCGGCGGCCGACTGTGCAGGTTGGCGATCCTTTCACTGAGAAGCTGCTGATGGAGGCCTGTCTCGAGTTGATGGAGCACGATTATCTCGTCGGGATTCAGGACATGGGCGCCGCTGGCCTTACGAGCTCCTCGGCTGAAATGGCGGGACGAGCGGGCACTGGTGTTGAGATTGACTTGTCACGCGTTCCATTGCGAGAACAGGGGATGGTTCCGTACGAAATTTTGCTCTCCGAGTCACAGGAACGCATGCTGTTGGTGGCGAAAAAGGGGGTGGAAGACGAGGTCAAGCGCATTGTCGAGAAATGGGATCTCGATGCGGTGGTGGTCGGTCGGGTCACCGATGATCGGCAATTCCGTGCTGCTTTTAATGGCGTGGAAGTGGCTCGCATTCCCGTCGCCGCTCTCACCGAGGGCGCTCCCCTCTACCAGCGGCCCACCGTGCCGCCGGCGAATTTGGATGAGTTACAGCGCTTGGATATCTCGACGGTGCCCGAACCTAAAGATCTCGGCGCCACGCTTAAAGTACTGATTGGCTCACCGAACCTGGCATCGAAAGAGTGGGTGTATCGCCAATACGATCAGTACGTGCGCAGCAACACAGTGGTCTCGGCGGGCGCCGATGCCGCCGTGATTCGGGTTAAAGGAACCGAAAAAGGGCTTGCCTTGACCGTAGATGGTAATGGCCGCTATTGCTTCCTCGACCCCTATGTTGGCGGGGTTCTTGCGGTGGCCGAAGCGGCGCGCAATCTCGCTTGCGTCGGCGCCAGACCCATCGGGTTGACCGACTGTTTAAATTTTGGCAGTCCCGAGAATCCCCAAGTCATGTGGCAGTTCGCCGAAGTGATTCACGGTATGCGCGACGCGTGCATAGCGCTTCACGTTCCGGTTGTGAGCGGCAATGTGAGTTTTTACAACGAAACCGACGGTACGCCCATTTATCCCACCCCGACCGTGGGCATGGTCGGAGTGCTTTCCAAGGTGGAGCGGGTGGTTACGCCTTGGTTCAAGTCGGCCGGCGACCTCGTTGTGCTACTTGGACGCACCCGAGAAGAGCTAGGCGCGAGTGAGTATCTCAAAGTTGTCCACGGATTAGTCAAAGGAACGCCTCCATGGATCGATCTGAAGCTTGAGCTGGCTGTTCAAAGCTGTTGCATCGAGGGGATAGAAAAAGGTCTGTTGCGCTCGGCTCACGACATTGCCGATGGTGGACTGGCGGTTGCACTAGTTGAGTGCTGCATTGGCGGACCCGAAAAACCTCTGGGTGTAAGAATCGATAGCCGCGAAATGATTCGTGCTGACGCGGTGCTTTTTAGTGAGTCTCAGTCGCGCATTATCGTTTCGCTCGAAGAACAAAAACTGAGCCAGCTCCAAGAGTTGGTTTCAAAGTACCATGTGCCCATGGAGGTCATCGGAAGGGTGGGGGGTAGCCGATTCGTGTTAGAGCCCTTAGTGCAGCTGCCGGTTGAGGACCTGCGCTCCATTTGGAGGTCGGGACTTGCGCATTGGTTACAGTAATTGGCGTATGGGGTATAGCATGCGGCCGATAGCATATCGGTCCACATCATTCCCATCAGCCATAGTCCATATGCTATAAGCGATATGCCATATGCTACGTGCCGGTATGTTGGATAAGTTTCACGAAGAGTGCGCCGTGATGGGAGTGTACGGTCACCCTGAAGCGGCCAATATGGTCTATTTAGGACTGTACGCATTGCAGCATCGCGGGCAGGAATCCTGTGGCATCGTGAGTTCTGATGGCAAGGGGCTCATCTCTCATCGCCAAATGGGCCTCGTCGCAGACGTGTTCAAAGAAGACGTCATCAGACGACTCGAAGGTGCGAGCGCGATCGGGCACAATCGATATTCCACTGCCGGGGAAAGTCATCTGCGAAACGCGCAGCCATTTGTTGTCGAATATTCCCAGGGCCCTATTGCGATCTCTCATAATGGCAACCTCGTCAATGGTACAGTCCTGCGTGAGGAATTGGAGCGGTCCGGCTCCATCTTTCAATCGACATCGGATACCGAAGTGATTATTCACCTTATTGCGACTTCCCGCGAATCCTCTCTCATGGGCCGAATTGTGGAGGCCCTGAGTCGCGTGAAGGGTGCCTACTCGCTGCTCTTTTTGACATTGGATCGGATGATTGCGGCTCGCGATCCGATGGGCTTTCGACCGCTCGTCTTGGGGAAATTTGTTGCAGGTTCAAACCAGGGAGCTTATGTCGTGGCCTCGGAAACGTGTGCTCTCGATCTGATCGAAGCCGAGTATGTGCGCGAGGTGGAGCCTGGAGAAATCGTTACCTTCGGGCCCGGCGGGCTGGAGTCGCTCAAACCTTTTCCCCCGTCGGGCCACGCGAAATGCGTTTTCGAATACGTCTACTTTGCGCGTCCGGACAGCAACCTGTTTGGTAACAATGTCTACCAGGTGCGCAAAGCACTGGGTCGCCAGCTCGCGCGCGAAAGCGCCGTGGAAGCGGATCTGGTCACTCCTGTGCCGGATTCCGGGGTTCCGGCAGCCATCGGTTTTGCCGAGGAATCGGGCATACGGTTAGAATTCGGACTCATACGTAATCATTACGTCGGCCGGACCTTTATTGAGCCACAGCAGTCCATTCGCCATTTCGGCGTTAAGATCAAGCTCAACGCGCAAAAAGAAGTTTTGCGTGGTAAGAGAGTCGTGGTTGTGGATGACTCTATCGTTCGCGGCACGACCAGCCGAAAGATCATTCGCATGCTACGCGATGCGGGCGCGACAGAAGTCCATCTGCGCATCAGCTCACCAGCCACGATCAGCCCGTGCTACTATGGCATCGATACCCCCACGCGCTCGGAGCTGATCGCTTCGTCTTGCTCCATTGAGGAGATTCGCCGTTTCGTCGAAGCGGATACTCTGGCTTACCTCAGCCGTGCGGGGATGTATGTGTATTTCAATAACGACACGCGGGGGTTCTGTGATGCGTGTTTCACCGGCAATTATCCGGTTCATTTCGAAGACGAAGGGCACACGCGCCAGCTTCATTTATTTGAAGCAGTCAATCGCTGACACAGGGCAAGCGTTAACGCAACCAGTAGGCGCGCCGAACACTAACTAAACACGGCAGCGCGTTACGCCACCAACGCAGAGGGACCCGCCTCCACTTCCTGCGCGAAGGCGATTGACAGGCACAATATGAATAACAAAACGAGTATTAGCCCGGCGGTGGGATCGTTTGCTCACGAGGAAACCCCACAGAAAGACGCCACCTTCAGTGGAATTGTTGCTCCTCCGACGAGCAGAATCCAATGTGCCACGGAGCAATTCCGCGGCACTGGATTGATCAGGTCGCTTTCAGATGTTTGTTGACCAGCTTGGTCATCTCGAACATCGTAACTTGTTTTTTGCCGCCGAAAATCGGTTTTAGCTTATCGTCGGCATTGATGTTCGTTCTCTTCTTTTTGTCCTGCAGGCCATTTTTCTTGATATAGGCCCACATTTTCTTTGTCACCTCCGTTCGCGGAAGCGGCTTGGTGCCAACGACAGCGCCAAGGGCCGCGTCCGGTTCCATAGGCTTCATGAATGCCGCGTTGGGTTTCCGTTTTTTCTTTGTCGCCATTGTTCCTCCTTGGAGCCGAATAGTTTAGCAGTGCTTATAGCAGAGGCATGCCTTTTTTTCCACTACTTTTTTGGCTTTTCTCCTCGTAATTTTGCCGTTTCGGAAAGGTTCAGGGTGGGCTCGCTGTCGGTCAGCTCAATAACTACGTTGTAATACATCCTTGCCTTTGTGATCGAAACGTATCTCTGACGCACGTCCTCCAGAACCGCAGAGGCGGGGCGCTCAAGAGGACTCCCGAGGCCTCCTCCACCGGGCCGCTCAACTCGAACCAAATCGCCCCAGCGGAGCTTGTAGTCGCCAAATCGCGAGGGTAAGCTCGTCTCGTCAGGCTGCCCCGGACTGACGATGCAGGCGCCTTTACCGCCGTTCATGCCACCGCTCCCGGCCCAAGGTTCGACCACATGTTTGTCTGTGCGCATGGAAAAGCGCACCTCGTCCGCCAGGATACGGTAGTCGCGCACGAAGCCTAGACCACCTCGCCACCGCCCCGCTCCCCCGGAATCGGTGAGCATTTCGAAGCGCTCGATGCGAGTTGGGAATTCCGATTCGATAATCTCGATAGGCGCGGTTTTACAATTGCTCAAATGAAAGGCGGTGGCCGAAACGCCGTCTTTTCCCGAGCGCGCGCCGGTACCGCCGCTAAAGATCTCATAATGCACGTAGGCACGGTCGCTATGAGGATCACGTCCGCCAAGAACCAGCGCGGCACTGCCGGAGCCGCCCGCGATGGTCCTGGCGGGCACCAGAGGAGCCAGTGCTCTAAAAATTGCCTCAACCACGGCGAGGGCTGTTGGCATGTAGGTGTTCACGGCTGCGGGAAATCGAGGAGCAACGACACTGCCGTCACGGAAGCGTGCTTCTATGACTCGCGCTAACCCCTGATTGATAGGCACGTAAGGGTCAACCAACGTTACCAGGCAGTAAGCACAGGCGGCCTTGACAAGAGGAGGACGAATATTTGCGGGGCCCTGTGTCTGATCGCTGCAACCGCTGAAATCGAACTCCAGCCTTGCGCCTACTTTTTTTATCTTCACGTGCACGCGAACGGGCCGGTCAAGATGAATGCCGTCATGATCGACGAAACTTTCGCCCTCGGTTTCGCCGTCGGGCCACGAAGCGATGGTCTGGCGCACACGGCTCTCGGTATAAGACGACAATAGCTCAGTGGCTTGAAGCACTGTTTCTTTGCCGTAGTGATCCATGAGTTCGGCCAGGCGCCGTTCACCCAATCGAGCGGCGCCTACCTGGCCGCGCAGATCACCTAGCACAAGAGCCGGAGTGCGGCTGTTGCTCTCCAGTAGCGCTTCAATCTCTACGACAGGCCGAAGGCGCGACACCAGCTTGACTGGGGGAAGGTGGAGGCCTTCCTGGAAGATTTCGCGCGCGCTACCCGAGCCGCTCCCTGGAACGGTGCCGCCGATATCACTCTTGTGGGCCATGTTTGCGGCAAACCCAACCCAGTCGCCGCGGTAAAAAACTGGCGTAAGCACGGCCATGTCGGGCGCGTGGGGGCTGCCGCCGAGGTAAGGATGATTGGTAATAAAGGCGTCCCCCTCGTGGATCTCGGCTGCGCAATGGCACTGTAATACTCCCGCGGCACAGGCGGGAAAGGCGCCCATGTGAAGCGGCAGCACGACGTGCTGCGCGATAACGTCGCCCTCGGTGTTGAGGATGGCGCAGCTAGCATCTTGGGACTCGCGAATAATAGTAGAGTAGCCGGTGCGGAACAGAGAGTTTTGCATCTCCTGGACGATACCGGCCAAACGCGCCTGGATGACCTGCAATGTCACCGGATCAACGGTCATAACAAGACTGTCTCGTGTATTGAGTCCCGTATCCCGGGTTAAAAAGGTTTCATCTTGTTTTTAAACTCGAGACCCGGGACCCTGAGACTCGAGACAACTATCCGCGTTGGCGCCATTCGCTTGTTCGAGCTTCATTCACGACGTACTCGCTGTCACGTTGTTCTAGCGCGACCCGATAAACCGACCGGGCTGCTTCAACGGTCACATAGCCGTTGCGGACGTCGCTTAATACCCGAGCAGGATCCCGCTCCAGTGGATTGCCGAGGCCACCGCCTCCTGGAGTTTCGAGGCAGACAACGTCACCAGGATGCAGCGTATGATCCGAATAGCGGGACGGGATGACTCGCGCTTGCGCCGTTCCCGGGTTCAATGTGCAGCGACCGGTCTTACCGTCCCCGCCTCCGTCGATTCCTTTTGGAGCCACTGTATGTTTAGTCGAGCGCAGAGAAAACCGCGCGTCGCTATCCAGCAGCTCATACTCGCGGATGAAGCCGAGCCCGCCGCGAAATTTGCCCGGTCCGCCCGCATCCGGGATCAATTCGAAACGGCGCAGGCGAGTGGAAAACTCGGATTCGATGATTTCGATCGGGGCAATTTTAGCGTTGGATTGGTTCACGTTTGTACCGGACACCCCGTCTTTGCCGCTGCGAGCGCCCGAACCGCCGCCGAAGATCTCGTATTGGACATAGCTCTTGCCGGTTTTATTGCTGCGTCCGCCCATGATGATCGAGCGGCTGCTGCAACCATCCGCAACTTTCTTGTGCGGCGTAATTTGGCTCGAAGCCTCGAGAAGAGCTTCGACCAGCGCGTGCACGGTTGGGTTATAGGTGTTTACCGGGGCGGGAAAACGAGGGTTGACCACGCTGCCCTCGCGAACCTTGATCTCGATGACCTTGGCGAGGCCGTAGTTAATTGCAAGAGCCGGATCAACCAGGGCGGTAAGCAGATAACAGCAAGCGGCGCGGACGATTGTCGGCCGAATATTGGCCGGTCCCTTGGTCTGATCGGCAGAACCGGTGAAGTCGAACTGCAACCGGTCGCCGCTTTTGACTATTTTGACGTGGATGCGAACCGGCTTATCCAGATCGATGCCGTCGCTGTCCACAAAACGCTCGCCTTGTCCCGTACCATCCGGCCAGGAAACAATCTCCCGTCGCACTTTTGCTTCCGTCAGCCCGAAAAGTTGCTCAAAAGAGCTGAGAATTGTCTCCTTGCCGTAGCGATCCATCATCTCTTGAAAACGTTTTTCGCCTAGTCGCGCCGCCCCCACTTGCCCGCGCAGATCACCGACTACCAACTCCGGCGTCCGGCTATTGCACCCTAAGACCGACTCGATATCTTTGCTCGTGCGGTACTCGTATACATACTTGATTGGGGGCACATGGAGGCCTTCCTGATAGATCTCGCGCGCTTGACTCCAGCAGCTGCCTGGAACCGGACCACCGATATCGCTCTTGTGGGCCAGATTGGCGGCAAATCCGACCCAACCTCCCTGGTAGAAAATGGGCGTAAGGACGGCCATATCGGGTGCGTGTGGACTGCCGCCCAGATAGGGGTGATTGGTGATAAAGGCGTCGCCCTCGTGAATTTCGGCTGCGGAATACCGCTGCAACACACCCGCGGCACACGCGGGAAAGGCGCCCATGTGAAGCGGCAGCACCACGTGCTGGGCCACGACCTCGCCCTCAATGTTGAGAATGGCGCAGCTGGCGTCCTGCGACTCTCGAATGATGGTTGAGTAGCCCGTGCGGAAGAGCGAGTTTTGCATCTCCTGAACGATACCGGCCAGACGGGCCTGTATGACTTGTAGTGTGACGGGATCAATGGTCATAGATAGTCTCGGGTCTTGGGTTTAGCGTCTCGGGTTGGATCGGAATCAATTTCAAGTTTCTATTGCCCAGTTTCTGGTGAAAAAAACAGGACCCAACGACGTGCTCATTGACTTGTCTCCGGTGTCGTGTCCCGCGTCCCGTGTCCCAGGT
This sequence comes from uncultured Syntrophobacteraceae bacterium, assembly GCA_964410485.1. Classification (GTDB taxonomy): domain Bacteria; phylum Desulfobacterota; class Binatia; order UBA9968; family UBA9968; genus CAYPHJ01. The sequence goes on along the minus strand of CAYPHJ010000006.1, from coordinate 21,749 downwards.
CTCAAGTTCAAAGACAACCGGAAGCCTTTCTAAATCGGAGACCCGAGACGCGGGACCCGAGACAATGTGAGACACGGGACAGCTCACTTGGGCTCAGTTAAAATCAGATTTCGATACTCATCGACTGTAGCCTGGTGCTCCGGTTGAATCACCGTCGTCGTATCGAGTTGGCCGATGATTGCCGGTCCTGAAATTCGCTGGCCGGGTTCGAGCCGGTCACGGGAATAGATGTCACAGAGCAATTCTCGGTGCTCTTTGCCAAAGTAGATCTTACGCTCGCCTGTCTTGGCGTCTTCAATTTTCTTGCCGCTAGCCTTAGCTGGAGCAAGCTTGGCTTGGGGCACGATGCCGTACGAGATCAGACGTAGGCTCACCAATTCTACCGGTTCAGTCTCGGCTTTGTGCCCCGATGCCTGCTCGTGCTGGCTGTCAAATCTCTGCCGCATTAGTACTAGATCCTCCTGCTTCAACGGTGCGGCAGGGCAGGGAACGGTAAGTTCGTAACCTTGACCGGCGTACCGCAGATCCAAGTAAAAATCGAGCCTTATCTCGTTGTCCTGAAAATCTTCAGCCCGGAGATCGGCTCTTGCCTGGTTGATAAGCCGGGCAAAAAAACCATTGATCTCCTCCAGGTCCAGGTCATCCAGCCTCGCGAGTTTCGAGCGTACATAGTCGTGTTTGACGTCGGACATCAACAAACCCAAAGCCGAGTGCACCCCGGGAATCAGGGGAATCAGCACGGACGGAATACCCAAATCAAGGGCCATTCTGCCGGCATGCATCGGTCCCCCGCCACCGAAGGCGACCAGCGTGAAGTCGCGGATGTCGTAGCCACGTTGGGATGAGACGGCTTTGATGGCTTCCTCCATCTTGGCCTCGATGATCTTGAGAATTCCGTCCGCCGCCTCCAACAAGTTCAAACGCAAAGGTGTGGCAATTGCTTTTAGTAAAAGATGCTCCGCCTTTCGCTTATTGAGTTGCATCCGTCCGCCGAGAAAGTGATCGGGATGCAAAACACCCGTAACCAGATTGGCATCCGTGATCGTTATATTTTCTCCGCCGCGGTCGTAGCAGACCGGCCCCGGGTCGGCGCCGGCGCTGTCTGGCCCGACCTGAAGAGCGCCGACTTCGTCAATGCGCGCGATGGTTCCGCCCCCAGCACTGACCGTATGGATATCTAGCATCGGCAGGCTGATGGGCCGCTGGCTAATGCGACCCTGCGTTGTGATCACCGGACTGCCCTCATGGATCAGGGCCACATCGCAGCTGGTACCGCCCATGTCGAAAGTAATGATGTTTTTAATGCCAACCCGCTCGCAGGTTCCCATGGAAGCAATGACGCCTCCTGCGGGTCCGGAGAGAACGGTGGCAACTGGTTTTTTCGTCGACCCTTGAAAAGTGGACACGCCCCCGTTGGATTGCATGATGTACAGCTTTGGTGTTATTACGCCCAGGTCTTTGAGGCGGTTCTCGAGCCGGCTCAAGTAGTTGGCCATAACCGGTGCGATGTAAGCGTTAATGACGGTCGTGCTCATGCGGTAAAACTCGCGAATCTGGGACAGTACTTCGCAAGAGAGCGAGAGACTTGCTTCGGGGAATTCCGCGGCGCAGATCTCTTTGATCTTGAGCTCGTGGGCTGGATTCAAAAAGGAAAAAAGAAAACAGACGGCCACCGACTGGACACCCTTTTTTTTCAGGCTTTTCACCGCTTGGAGCGAGGCTTCGACGTCGATAGGTTGCAATACCTCGCCGCGAAAATCGACACGTTCCGGTATTTCTTCCGTATAGTAGGGCGGCGCCAAAAGCCGCGGTTTTTCAAAAAACAGATCGTAAGTCGCCGGGCCATACCCGCGTGTTTGTTCCATGACTTCGTAGATGCCGCGAAAGCCCTGCGTAACTAGCAGTCCTGTGCGCGCACCTTTTTCTTCGAGGAGCGCGTTGGTGCCCACGGTTGTGCCGTGGCAAAAAAACGAAATGTCCTTGGCCGGGGTCCCCTGACTGATCAACTCTTGAATGCCGTTGAGTACGGCCTGAAAAGGCTCTTTAGGAGTGGAGGGGACTTTGGCGATGACCATTTCACCGTTGTCTTCGTTGAAGAAAACAAAATCCGAAAAGGTTCCTCCCGTGTCGACCGTCACGCGGTACTTCGCCATAATCGCTGCGTGTATCATTAAACCCACAGGTCTTCAAATGTATGAAAGAGGTTCCTCCGTCTTTTACTCGCTAACCCGAGACCCGGAGCGCGAGACCCCGAGACGAGCGCATTTACGCTCCAGCTTTCGTTCAGCATGAACTCATGCTAAGGGATACATAACCAACTGGCCTGAACTGTTCACCCGCGACAGGACCATTCTCTTGCCCACACAACGAACTGGACTCTTTTATGGCTGGCGCATGGTTGCCGCCTCATGTGCCTTGCGCGTGCTCGGCGCCGGCCTGCATAGTTTCGGCTTTACGGTATTTTTTCTTCCTCTCAGTCAGGATTTAAACATCAGTCGAACGCAGACTTCGCTGGCTTTTTCGCTCGCTCGCGCTGAAGGAGCGATTGAGGGGCCGATTGTCGGCTATTTGCTCGACCGGCATGGCCCCAAGCCGATCATGTTGACGGCAGTTTTGCTAATGGGGATCGGTTACTTGCTTCTCTCCGGGGTGGATAGCTACACCACTTTTTTACTTGTTTATCTAGGTGTCATTTCTCTTGCCCATGCAGGCGGGTTTATGCATGCGCCGATGGTCTTGATCAACACCTGGTTTATTCGCTACCGCGCGCGGGCTATCACCATCAGCAGCGCCGCTTTTGGACTGGGTGGCGTTCTCATTGCGCCGCTTTTGAGTCTCGTCGTCCAAAACTGGGGATGGCGTTGGGGAGCCGCGCTTGCCGGGGTTTTATTTTTGTTGATTGGCATCCCCCTGTCTCTGACGGTTCGGCGATCGCCGGAAAGTATGGGACTCCTGCCCGATGGCGCTGAGCCTGCCAGCTCGCAACCTGGCGCGGAGGCTGCGAAACGGGGACACTCCGGGGAAGTCGAGGTTACGGTTGCCGAGGCGCTGCGCTCCTTCGCGTTCTGGGGATCCGTTCTGGCCGCGGGCATTCGCAATGCGTCCTACCACGCAATCTCGGTCCATTTCGTGCCACTGATGGTTTGGAAAGGGTTCAGCCAGTCACAAGCCGCTGTATTGCTGAGCACGTACGCATTTCTCGGCATGGCGTTGACGCTCATGTTAGGCTGGTTTGCCGATAAGACGAACAAGCCGCGCCTGACGGCGTCGATCTTGTTTATCGGCGCGGGCGCTATGTTGCTCCCTATCGCGTACAGCTCGCCTTGGGCGCTGGTCCTGTTTACGGTGTTTTTCGCTTCTGTGGAAACAACCTTCCCACTGGGTTGGGCGGTCGTTGGAGATCTGTTCGGCAGAAAACATTACGCCAAGATACGTGGCTACATGACTTTGTTTTACACATGGGGAGGAGTTCTCGGTCCCGTTATCGCCGGGGCGATATTTGACCGGTGGCATTCCTACGAGCCCCTCTTGTGGTCATTGGTTATCGTCTACATCATTGCCGGGCTGTTTTTTGCTAGCCTGAGCCGCCCGTGGAAGAGGGCAATCGGCAGGCTATAGCGACCTTTGAAAATTCATCCTCGCCCTTCCCTCTCCCTCGATTTCGAGGGCGAAGGTAAATAGAAGAAGTGGCTATACGGAAACTCAGGTGTTGAGTTATTCCCTCGCCTTTGAGAGAGGGCGAGGGTGGGGGGCAGTCCGGCGTTTTTGTCGCGTTGACAGTGTTGGAGCGTATCGGCTAGTCTTCATAGGAACAGGAGACGAGTATCCTAGCTTGGCTAGCATGTCCCGCCCCCCGGTGGTTATGACTCGGGTCGCAGGGAAAGGCTTTTGGCGATGAGCTATAACGCATGGTTTCAATGTATTAACGGCTGTCCGGGGCAATACAGCTTGCTCGAGGTCATCTATCGGTGCCCGTCGTGCGGCGATCTGCTCGAGGTCCGCCATGACATCGATGCCCTAAAAACCAGGGCGTCGGCGGCGTGGATCAAACTCTTCGATGACCGCTGCCGCCAGAACCTCTATCCCTATGGCTCAGGAGTATGGGCAAAGAAGGAATGGGTCGTGCCGTTCATCGACAACGAGAACATCGTCTCGACTTTCGAGGGCAACACGAACCTGTTCTGGGCCAATCGCTACGGCAAGCAGCTTCATCTCGAGGATCTATGGGTGAAACAATGTGGCAACTCGCACACCGGATCCTTCAAAGATCTCGGCATGACGGTACTGGTATCAGTTGTCAACCAGATGATTGCGGACGGCCAGGCCATAGACGCTGTGGCCTGCGCCTCGACGGGTGACACATCTGCGGCGCTGGCGGCTTACGGCGCGGCAGCGGGTATTCCGACGGTGGTTTTTCTCCCGCGCAATAAAGTATCACCGGCGCAGCTTGTGCAACCGCTGGCCAATGGCGCTTTGGTTCTGTCTCTCGACACCGATTTCGATGGCTGCATGGCGGCAGTCCAAGAGGTCACAAAACATAAACACATCTACCTGGCCAATTCGATGAACAGCTTGCGGATCGAGGGCCAGAAGACCGTCGCCATCGAGATTGTCCAGCAGTTCGACTGGGAAGTGCCGGATTGGGTCGTCCTGCCAGGCGGCAATCTCGGCAATGTCAGCGCACTCGGTAACGGCTTTTGGATGATGCGTGAGCTGGGATTGGTGTCAAAGTTGCCGCGCATCTGTGTGGCGCAAGCGCAGAATGCCAATCCTTTCTATCGCGCGTATCTGTCGAACTGGGAACATTATGAGCCGATTGCCGCGCAAAAGACCCTGGCGAGCGCGATTCAGATCGGTAATCCGGTGAGTATTCGTAAGGCTATTGGCACCCTCAAACGCTTCGACGGAGTGGTGGAACAGGCATCGGAGTCAGAGCTCTGTGAGGAGACGGCTCGCGCAGATCGGACCGGTATGTTCAATTGCCCGCATACTGGTGTGGCGCTCGCTGCGTTACGCAAGCTCGTCGAACGAAAAATTATTCGCGCTCACGAGCGAGTTGTAGTCGTCTCGACAGCAAACGGCCTCAAGTTCACCGAGCAGAAAATAGCCTATCATGGCGGTACGCTCCAGGGCATTCATGGAAGCCAGCAAAACCGTCCGCTCGAAATTAGCGCGGAGCCACAGAAGATCAGCGATGCCATTTCGCGCTACGTCGAGCGCCTGCGCTTGTTGCAGCATTAAATGGATACTCCGAAAACCACTAAAGATGGCACGCCCGGCGTGCATGCATCCGCTGGCGGAAAACAATCGCCGTGTGGGGCTGTGGCAAAGCCGGGCTTTAGCACGCTTGCGGTTCATGGCGGTGAGCCGCGTCCGAAGCTTGGCCATGCCCTGACTACCCCCATCGTGCAAACGGCAACCTACACGTTTGCCGACACGCGCGAGCTGCACGAGCACTTTCAGCGCCGCATTGTGCGCGACGAATATGGCCGCTATGGCAACCCGACACAGCGTATCGCCGAGCAGAAGCTGGCGGCACTTGACGGTGCGGAGGACTGTTTGCTTTTCTCGAGCGGCATGGCGGCGATTACCACGACGCTGTACGCCATGCTCTCGCACGGTTCTCATGTGGTCGTCACGGATGACTCCTACAGACGGACGCGGCAGTTTCTCACGCAAGTGCTGCACCGCTACGGGATTGAGGTGTCCGTGGCTCCTGCTGGAGATTACGAGGCCATTGACGAAGCCGTTCGTCCGACCACACGCGTGCTGGTCAGCGAATCGCCGACAAATCCATACAATCGCATCGTCGATCTGGAACGTTTTGTTGATATCGCTCGGCGCCATCGCGTAAAGACCCTCATCGACGCAACCTTCGCGACTCCCTACAATCAGCGACCTCTGGAGTTCGGTATCGATCTGGTGCTTCACTCTGCCACGAAGTATCTCGGCGGTCACAATGACTTGTTGGCGGGTGCGGTCCTTGGCTCGGCCGAGCTAGTCGATGCGATTCGTTCTCTCCAGGCCGTCACCGGCGCAATCGTGGATCCGCTGGGCGCTTATCTTTTGGTGCGGGGGCTAAAGACATTTGCGCTGCGCATCGCGCGACAAAACGCCAATGCCCAAGCGCTCGCCGAGTTTCTGGCGGCGCACCCTCGCGTGGCCGCAGTGCATTATGCCGGCTTGCCGAGTCATCCCCAGCACGCTGTCGCGCGGCGCCAGATGCGCGGCTTCGGTGGCGTCGTTTCATTCGAGATTGACGGTGACCTCGAAATAACCTCTCGTGTCGTGGACGCATGCCGCATCCCGCAAATTGCCCCCTCGCTTGGTGGCGTCGAGAGCCTGATCGAACAACCCGCGCTCATGAGTTTTTACGAGCTCAGTACAGAGGAGCGCCTCATGGTTGGGATCAAAGACAACCTGATCCGCTACTCCGTTGGCATTGAAGACGCGCAGGATCTGATTGCCGACCTCAGCGCCGCCCTCGAAACGGCTTGAAGGCGCTCGAACCCGTTCCAACGGCGACTGTCTTGACACCTCGCCGCCACGGTACTATTTCGGCTAAAGCGTGGCGACGATGTCAGGAAAGACTTTTCTGGAGGCATTGCTCGACCGAATCGAGCGCTGGGGCAACAAGCTTCCCCATCCCTTTAACTTGTTTCTTCTCTTCGCGGTTGCGGTCCTAGTGGTTTCCTGGGCGAGTCACAGCCTGGGACTTTCCGTTGTCCATCCGCTGACCGGAAAACCGATTGCCGCTGTCAATCTCCTCGATCGCCAGGGGATCCAAAACATCATCACTCGGGCCGTGAGTAATTTCACGGGTTTCGCTCCTCTCGGAACAGTGCTTGTCGCCATGATCGGCGTTGGTGTGGCTGAGCGTAGCGGCTTGTTTTCAGCGGCCCTTCAGGGTCTCGTGCGCAGCGTGCCGCAATGGTTGCTAAGTGCGGCTCTCGTTTTCGCCGGGATTAGCGCCAGTCTCACTGTGGATGCGGGCTATGTGATCCTCGTTCCCTTGGGCGCTGTGCTCTTCGCACAGGCGGGGCGTCATCCGATTGCCGGGCTAGCGGCGGCCTTTGCCGGAGTCTCCGGCGGGTTCAGCGCCAATCTTTTACTAACGCCTTTGGATCCCCTGCTGGCCGGCCTCACTCAGGAGGCGGCCCGCCTTTATGATCAGACTTACCGTGTTCCCATCACCGCGAACTACTATGTCATGATCGGCTCCACTTTTTGGTTGACGCTCATCGGCGCGGCAATTACCAATTGGCTGGTTGAACCCAGACTCGGACGCTATGTCGCCGAGCAGGGCCGGGCAGGGGAGTTGTTTTCCGCTCAGGAAAGACAGGGTTTGATCGCTGCGGCAGCCGTTGCGGCAGTGGAACTCGTGGCTTTGTTGATTTTGATCGTTCCCGGAAATGCGCTCTTGCGGGATGCCCAGGGGGGGCTTGAGCCATTCTTCCAAGGCATGGTGGTGCTCATGTCTGTCGGATTTTTGTTGCCAGGCATTGCTTATGGCGTGGTCGCGGGAACGATTGCGAGCAACCGAGATGTCGGGCGGATGGTTGAGGAGAGTCTTGCAACAATGGGAGCTTACATCGCACTGGCATTTGCCGCCAGTCAATTTGTTGCATACTTCAGTTGGTCGAATCTCGGGCTGATCCTTGCCATCGGCGGCGCCGAGTTGTTGCGCGCGACGGGGCTCTCGGGCGTTCCGCTCATCCTCTTGTTTGTTTTTGTCTGCGCGACAATCAACATCTTTATGGCAAGCGCTTCCGCCAAGTGGGCGGTTATTGGGCCGGTGTTCGTGCCGATGCTCATGATCATGGGTTTCTCGCCGGAAGCCACTCAGGCCGCCTATCGCATCGGGGATTCGATCACGAATATTATTACGCCCCTGATGCCTTATTTGCCGCTCATTATCGCGTTCGCCCAAAAGTATGAGCCGCGCATCGGGCTGGGGACGCTTTTGACGTTAATGCTGCCGTATTCGGCGGCCTTTGGCGTCGGTTGGATGATTCTGCTATCGGTCTGGTTGCTCCTAGGAATTCCACTCGGTCCCGGTTCGGGTATTCTTTATTCGCCAGCGTGAGGATTGCAGGCTGACTCACGATTCTCAACTCGCTCACTGTTCCCGCAGATCAATCGAGCTTCCGACTCGACTTTTCGAGCATATTACGTTACTCACTTTTTGATGGGGTACTTGACGGATGAACTTGTCAGTGAGGGCATTGCGCCGTTGACTCAAGGGCGAGGCCGTTCGTACTTTTTGAGTGGCGCGGTGCGGGTCATTGAAGGCGATGAGCAGCATGTCAGCGCGGCAGTTCAGGGATCGCGCCGCTACGAAGTCGAGATCGCCGCCGGCGAGGGTTTTTTGGACTATTCTTGCACCTGTCCGTTTTATGAGCGGGAGTTCGAGCCTTGCAAGCATATCTGGGCGACTGCTCTGGCGGCCGAGCGACTGGGTTACGTGAAAAATGCCTCGCGATTGGGCGCGCTGGATATGTTGCAGCGTAACAACGCGTTCATTCCCGGAGGCGCGCAGCAAGTAACCGGGGCGACCAAAAAGTCCGCCGCGCCCAGATGGAAGCAGCAATTGGACGCATTCCTGGTCGGCAAGGAACCGGCGGAAGTACAACCGGGCCGCGCTTCGGCGCGAGAACGGCAAATGACTTATCTGATCGACCTCGACGACACCCTGGATGCGCAAAAGCTGATCGTTGAAGTTGCCTGGCGCGAGCGAAGAAACAATGGCAGCTGGGGAAAGACAAGAAGCTCCAAGTTTTTTTATCACGAGCTCCCGACTCTTCATGACCCCGCCGACAGGCGAATCGTCGCTATCTTGTGCGGCGCAAGACGCGAGACGCGCTACGGCTACTCTTACGATCGCGACGATTCGATCGCGCCCTATTTGACCCTCCCGGGACCGCTTTGGGATGTGTTATTACCACCCATGTGTGGCACTGGCCGATGTTTCCTGCGCGCCTCGATGAAAGTCAACGAACATGCCCCTCTGCGGTGGGACGATGGCGAAGCCTGGGAGTTGTGCCTCAAGATCGCGCTTGCATCGGACGGTGAGCGCTACGAGGTCAACGGAGTCTTGCGCCGCGGCTGCCTTGAAATGGACATCAACAAACCTGACTTGCTGCTGGCGGGCGGCTTGGTTTTTTATGACAACCAAATCGCGCGGCTCGACGATTACAGCGCTTTCGGCTGGGCATCGCTGCTACGGACGCGTGGCGCGCTGTCATTCCCGAAGGAGGAGCGCGAACTGTTCATGGAGGAACTGTGCCGCTCACCGCGTCAGCCGTCCCTGGTGCTCCCGGATGAGCTCAACTTCGAGGTCTTTTCGCCAGCCCCGAAGCCGCGCTTGATGATCAGGCCGGGCGAGCATCGCGCCGGGGGACCGCGCTGGCTTTCTGGAGTACTCTACTTCGATTATCAAGGAGAGATTATTGGCTACCAAATTCCCGGGCAGTCGATCTACAAACGGGAGCGGCGCCAACTGATCAACCGCGATCGGGCCGCCGAGAGCGCTGCCGCAAAACGTCTCACACAGCTGGGCTTGCGCAGCGGTTATTGGGACAAAGAATCCGAGTTTCAATTGCTGCCCGACCTGCTACCAAACATCGTGCGTACTCTGACGCTGGAAGGTTGGCATGTAGAAGCCGAAGGAAGCGTTTATCGGCCGGCCGGATCCATCAGCATTGAAGTTAATTCAGGCGTCGATTGGTTCGAAGTCGGTGGCAGCGCACAATTCGGCGCCACCCAAGTGTCGTTGCCGCAGCTGCTCCGCGCCCTCAAACAGGGCGAGCAGTCAGTCCGGCTCGATGACGGCACCTGGGGCATTGTTCCGGAAGAATGGATGAAAAAATATGCCTTACTCGTGGATCTGGGAAAAATTGAGGGAAATCATCTGCGTTTCAGCCGCCCGCAAGTCGGCTTGCTCGATGCTTTGCTCGCTTCTGAACCGACGGTAAGAGCCGACGCGACCTTCGAGCGCGTCCGCAAGGAGCTGCACGATTTTTCCGGAGTTAAACCGGCAGAGCCGCCGGCGCACTTTACCGGTAACTTGCGCGATTACCAGTGTGACGGATTAGGCTGGCTCTATTTTCTGCAACGCTTTGGATTCGGCGGCTGTTTAGCCGATGACATGGGGCTGGGCAAAACGATTCAAGTGCTTGCATTGCTGTCGTCGCGCCGCCAACAGCCCGTTCCAGGGGGGACGCAGACAGCGCGTCCGTCACTCGTGGTTGTGCCGCGTTCATTGGTGTTTCATTGGAAGCGCGAGGCGGCGCGCTTTGCGCCGAAGCTCAAAGTACTCGATCACACGGGCGGAGGACGGCTCAAACCGGGCGACCATTTTGACGAGTACGACCTGGTGATCACGACGTACGGCACGCTGCGGCGCGACGCGCTTCAGTTTGAAGGGATCCGCTTCGACTACTGCATTCTTGACGAAGCTCAAGCCATCAAGAACGCAGGTACACTATCAGCCAAAGCGGCGCGCCTGCTCAGCGCCGAGCATCGCCTGGCGTTGAGCGGTACCCCTGTGGAAAATCACCTGGGCGAGCTGTGGAGTCTGTTCGAATTTCTCAATCCCGGAATGCTGGGTAGCGCCACAGTCTTTGGGCGGGCCGGCCGTAATCCCGACCCCGGTACCCGCGCCGTCCTGGCCCGAGCCTTGCGGCCTTTTGTCCTGCGGCGAACGAAGCGAGAGGTGGCACGCGAGCTGCCGGCAAAGACCGAGCAGACGATCTATTGTGATTTCAAACCGCCCGAACGCAGGCTCTACGATGAGTTGCGTAACTATTATCGCGCGCGCCTCTTGAAGGATGCGGATCTGGGTGGGCCAGGGGCCAAGTTCCAAGTTCTGGAGGCGCTGCTGCGCTTGCGCCAGGCCTCGTGTCATTTTGGCCTGGTGGACAAACAGAGAGTGGCGGAGCCGAGTGCCAAGGTGGATACGCTCCTCGCGCAGCTCGATCAAGTGCTCGATGAAGGACATAAAATCTTGGTGTTTTCTCAATTCACGAGCCTGCTAGCGATCGTGCGTACCCGGCTGGAGAAAGCCAACATGCGTTACGCTTACCTCGACGGCCGCACGCGCGACCGCGAGGCGCGCGTGGCGCAATTTCAAAATGACCCCGACCTGAAGTTATTTCTTATCAGCTTGAAAGCAGGCGGCCTCGGTCTCAATCTACAGGCTGCCGAATATGTTTACCTTCTCGATCCATGGTGGAATCCCGCCGTTGAAGCCCAGGCGATCGACCGCGCCCACCGCATTGGCCAAACGCGCCACGTTTTCGCCTACCGATTGATTGCCCGCGATACCGTCGAGGAGAAAGTTCTCGAGTTACAGCAAACCAAACGCGAACTGGCCGATGCAATCATCACGGCAGACAATAGCCTGATGCACAATCTCACGCGCGAGGATCTGGAACTCCTGCTCTCCTGAAATACTCGCCGGGATTATTCATCATGAACCGACAATCTCGGCGCCCAGCGAGCGGAGCGCGCAGTTTAGAGAGCGGAGGGCGCAGAGTCATTCCGAGGAGCATTGCGACGAGGAATCTGCTTGCTCGTCGGTCGGCGGTCCCCGGTCGTCGATCGTTTCAAAGCAGATTCTTCGCCTGCGGCTCAGAATGTCAGCAATAATTCGGACGAAGGGCTTCTGCGCCGCGTTTGACATGTATGCATCCGTGTCGCTAAGCTCGCGGCAAGGTTAACCCACAGAAGGAGGTCGGTATGGCTTATGATTTGCTCATCAAAGGCGGCCGTATTTATGACGGTAGCGGTTTACCCTCATATTTGGGTGATGTGGCAATCACCAATGGCCGCATTGCGGAAACCGGGCGGATCAGTGGTCGCGCGACTCGCGTGATCAATGCTGATGGATTGGCCGTCGCGCCCGGCTTTATCGACTTTCATACGCACCTCGACGCACAGCTTCTGTGGGATCCCCTGGCGACGTCGTCGTGCTTCCACGGGATCACGACGGTGATACCGGGAAACTGTGCTTTGGCGCTGGCGCCCTGCAAGGAGCAGGACCGTGACACGATTCTCAGGAGCTTCGAAAGGGTCGAAGCAATTTCGTTGGCGGCGCTGCGAGCGGGAGTGCCATGGGCCTGGACGACCTTTCCCGAGTACTTGAATCACCTGCGCGGTAATCTGGGTGTAAACCTCGCTGCGCTCATGGGCCATTGCGCGCTCCGCCAGTTCGTCATGGGAGAAGCCGCCAGCGAGCGCGCTGCTACGCCTGCGGAAATTCATCAAATGAAAGAGATTCTCAAAGCCGGCGTCCGTGGTGGTGCCATGGGCTTTTCGACCAATCAAAATCCCGTGCACATGTTTGCCGATGGGCGACCGATTCCGAGCCGGCTGGCAACCGATGAAGAGATCATTGAGTTGGCTTGCGCGCTGGGCGAGATCAATCAAGGCGCAGTGCAAATTTCGCGCGGCTCGCTCGGGGTATCCGTGCCGATGCGCGAATCCGTGCAACTCTTCGAGGAGATTTCGTCTCGGTCAGGCCGCCCGGTGATCTGGCAGAGTATCGCCCATCGCTGGGACAAGCCGAACGAATGGCGCCAGTTGTTGGACCTTGCGAAGGAGTCACTGGACCGGGGCGTGCAATCCTATCCCCTCTGTAACGCGCGGCTTTTTAATAACCGACTGACGATGAAAAATGCCCAGGTGTTTGACGATTTGCCGACCTGGAAAGCGATTCTTTTCCTGCCGCTTGAGGAGCGCATCAAGGCGCTCCGGGACCGTGAGACACGCAATAAAATGCGTTTCGAAGCGGTGGAAGAAAAGAAGCCGTCGCGTTTCTCGCGGCGCTGGGATCTCGTCTACTTGATCAAAGCCGCCACGGCGGCGAACAAACATCTGGAAAAAAAGAGCGTGACGGAGATCGCCAAAATCCGCAGCCAGGACGTGATCGATGCGTTTCTCGATTTGTCCTTGGAAGAGGGGCTGGATACGGAATTTCAAACTTCCAGCACCAATGGCGACGAGAATGCCGTGGCGGAGATTATCCGCAGCCCGTTCGTGCTAGTCGGCCAATCGGATGCCGGCGCTCATTTAATCTACGATGCAGGGTTTGGCTATGCGACCCGTCTGCTCGGCTATTGGGTGCGTGAAAAAAACATCATGACCCTGGAAGAGGGAGTGCGCAAATTGACTTTCATGGTTGCCTCGATTTTTGGTCTGCGCGACCGCGGTCTGCTGCGTCCTGGAATGGCCGCCGATGTGGTGATCTTTGATCCCGCCACGGTCCGAGAGTGCGAGCCCGAAATGGTGAGCGACTTGCCGGGAGGGGAGAAGCGATTGATTCAGCCCGCCAGGGGAATCGACATGACCATTGTCAACGGCGAGGTCCTGGTAGAAAACGGCAGCCATACCGGTGCGCTGCCGGGCGCTGTGCTGGGCGGTGTCAACGGGACAAGTTTGCAGGCGGCGGCATGAACGGTTTCGGGTCTCAAGTCTCGCTCGGGTAGGCACGAAGTAACGGACGGTTTGAAGGAGCAGGCGATGTACTACGGAGCGCGAGGGATTGTCGGGCTGGTGAAACCTACGTATCGACCAGGCTCGATGGAGAGCTTTATCAAGCTCATGCCGGAAGGAGTGGGCTTTATTCCTTGTCATGCAGGCATTCGCGCCGGCAATGAACAGGAATTTCAGGACGCCCTGGCCGTTGCGGAAAGAAAGGTTGCCCGGCTGGCCGAGTTAGGGGCCGATGTCGTGATGATCATGGGCGCCCCTCCTGCAATGGTGCGAGGTCACGGCGCAGACCGGCAGCTCGCGGATCAGCTATCAAAGAGACATCGCATCCCCGTTCTCGTCGCCACGATGGCCCAGGTGGATGCGTTTCGCGCTCTGGGTCTCAAACGTCTGGTCGGCGTGACTTATTTTCAGGAAGAACTGAACCAAAAGTTTGCCAAGTTTCTCGAAGATGACGGCTTTCGCGTTGCGGCGATGAAGGGAATTGACGTTTCGTTTAAAGACGCGGGGAAACTTTCGCCGGAGGCGATTTACGGCTTTGCCAAGAAGGTATTCATCGAGAACGGTCCGGTGGACGGCATCTATATGCTGGGCGCTGGCTGGCACAATTTGCCGGTGATCGAGATGCTGGAGAAGGACTTGAAGACCACGGTGGTCTCAAGCATCCCGGCTCAGGTCTGGGCGACCAAAAAGGTCTTGCACTTGAACGAGCCGGTTACAGGCTACGGTCGTCTACTCACCGAGATGCCATGAAGCTTGTCGTTCAAGGTTCAAAGGTTCAAATGTTCAATTGAACGTTGGAACTTTGGAACTTTTGAACCAAAGAGTATTGGATACCGATAAGGACAGGTCATGCAAAAAATGCAAGCGCGCCGGCATCGGCTCATCAGTCAGGAGAGATGATGCGGGTTGTCGTCCATGGCGTGACGAAGGTCTTCACGAGCGCACAACGGGACATCAAGGCCCTTGGCGGGGTCAGTCTGGATGTCCGCGATCGCGAGTTCTTCGGTATTATCGGACCCACCGGCTGCGGCAAGACCACGCTGCTGCACATCATGGCGGGACTGGAAGCGCCGTCGCAGGGCTCCGTCGAATTTATCGGTGAGAAGAGAACAAAGTCGATAGTCTCTATGGTATTTCAGGACGCGGCTCTGATGCCGTGGCGCACTGTGGAGGAAAACGTGCCTCTGGGCGCGGAATTTCGCCAGGAGCAGCCTTCCGCGCTCAAGCGTCTCAGCCACTATTTCCTGGAAATGGTGCGCTTGCTCGATTTCAGAGGAGCGCGGCCGGCGGAGCTTTCCGGCGGCATGAAGCAGAAGGTCGCCATTGCGCGCGCGCTGGCTAACGATCCGGAAGTGATCCTCATGGATGAGCCGTTTGCTAATCTCGACGCGCAAACACGCTTGCTCATGCGCGAGGAGTTGCTGCGCATATGGGAGCGCGACAAGAAAACCGTGATTCTCGTGACCCACAATCTCGAAGAGGCGGTGATGCTTTGCGATCGCATCGCGGTGATGACCGCCGCTCCCGGTCTCGTAAGGACCGTCCTCACAGTGAATATCCGGCGGCCGCGGACTTTTAAAAGCATGCGCGAACCGGATTTTTCCCGCTGCATGGAACAGCTTTGGGAGTTGCTGCGGCATGACGTGACGCAGGCGCTCCGGCAAAACCAACCCGCCCCCGCGCGTTAAAAAGGGAGAGAAGACACCCTACCGCAAAGAACGCAAAGCGGCAGGACGCGCAATCGAAGAAGTCGGAATAATCTCCCGCAAAGACGCAAAGGGCGCCAAGAAATCAGCTAAAATAACAAGTTTCGATTAGATTTCTTTGATCGTCTTCAATTTCAGTTTTCTTCTTTTCGCTTGTTCCAGCACATAGCGGCCGACAGCCAGATCTTCGTCGGCAATGCCGTTGGATTGGAAAAGAATTCTCTTTGGGCGCGGCCTGGGTGCACCACCGGCAATAATCTTTTCCAAAGGTACAATATCTTCCCAGCGGATCAGACCGGAGTCACACGCGGCAATCAGATCCCCGCTGTCACCTTTGGCCGTTGACAAGTCGTCGGTGACGATCAGGTCCATCGCGCGGATGAGATCGCCGGAGACTTCATGTTTGGACGGGGCATTGGCTCCGATGGAAGCGACGAGAACTTCATTTTTTAAGTGCTTTCCTTCGGCCACGGGACTGGAGGAGTCCGTGGCTACCACGAGAATATCAGAGCGGGCTTCGACCTCGTCGATTGTTGCGACTTCCTGCCAGTCGGTTTCAATGGCTTTGCTCATCCGCCGGATGAACTCTTTCCGTCTCTTTGGGGTCCGGCCGAACACTATAACGCGTTCTATTGTCGGGCATGCATTGGTGACCGCCTCGATTTGGAACGTAGCCTGCCAGCCAGGGCCGATGACCCCTAGAGTTTTGGGGTTTTCCGGCGCCAGGTATTTTGCCGCTACGCCTGTTGCTGCGCCGGTCCGCAGACTACTCAAATAACCCATGTTTATGATCGCTTGAATCCGTCCGGTGCGACCATTGTAAAGCGTGATCGTATTCGACTCGCCCGCGTAGGACCTAAGGCAAATCAAGTCCCCCTCCTGTTGCCAAGCGGCCATGACGTTGAGCTGCTTCTGACTTGCTTTTAGACGCCGGCGCGGCAGGCTGCGGACCTTTCCGGCGCTCCGCGCCTGAAATATTTTGTCCACGAGCGCGAGCGCCTGCGGCATACCGATGAGCTTTCTTGTTTGGGATTCACCGATGATCGTGGCCATGGCAACAATCCTTGTTCAACGTTCAAGGTTCAAAGTTCAAATGTCGGTTGTAATGAACTTGCTCGGCACTTCTATAACGCAAGGGTGAAAACAGGGCAAGGAGGGCTAAGTTCATTGTATTTGTTTCCGTTAACATTAGACGCAAAAGGTCGTCCAATGGAAGGATGAATGTCCGTGCGCCCACTCTTGACGGCCTATGGTCTTCGTTTCAGAATGTCACCATGAAGCAATGTCCGGAGTGTGGCGCACAATACGAGGAGAGCGTCAGTTTTTGCAGCCAAGACGGCCGTGTTTTGTTGACGAAGGCTGACGCCTCTGCGCGTCTCTGCCCGAATTGCGCAAACAGCATTGCCGAGGATGCCGTCACCTGCCCATACTGCAAAGCGGACGTTAGCACGGGCGCTTCGCCGCAATGGGCGACGCGCGATGAACCGGCTGAACCGGCAGGGGAAAGCAAGAAGGCGCGCGTATCGCGCCTCGGCGTCATACCGATCATTGTGTTAGTGCTCGGGATCGGGATGTTTGCTGCCGGCGCGTTTCTGGCCGCCGGACGGACGGAACGCACCGAGTCGCAGTTGCTACTTGAGGAAAAATTCAAGCAGTTGCGAGTCCAGGATGAGCGTATTCGGCTCCTGCAGGCGGAACTAGAGCAGGCGCGAAAGGATTTTAGCGAAAGCTCGGGCCAGGTCGCCGAGTTGCGAAACAAATTCGAGGAGAGCCAACGAGATCTCGCAACGAGCCAGACGAGGATTGGATTACTGAATCGCGAGATTGAACGATTGCGCGCGAGCCCACCACAAGTCGCAGCCAGACCAGCCCCGCCGCCGGTGGAGCCCAAGCCAGCATCTGTGCAGCCGTCGACTGCTACGGTCGAACCTAAAGGAACTCCTCAGTCTTCACCAGTAGTCTCGCGCCGGCCCGCCGAGCCCGGCTCTTATGAAACGCTGCGCGCCACACCGGTCCATGCGGGACCGTCGGAATCGTCGCCAGTGCTTTCCGAGATCGGTCGCGGAACCAGGGTCGCGGTCGTCGGATCTGACGGCGATTGGCTCGAGGTCAGATCGAGGCACGGCAATCCTCCCGGTTTTATCCGCCGGGATGACGCAATGTATCTTGGGGCAGCGAATTAGGCAGGTTATTAAGGGACCCTGGTTGACTTGCCCGCTCTTTGCTTTCTATGATTGATGCTCAATGATGCAGCGATTGGTTTTGTTGTTGCTGGCTTTAGTCGTGACAAATTTAAGCTCCGCGTACGCGCAGGGGACGCGTGGTGGAGCGGTGAGCCGTGGCTTCACAAGCGGGAGTCAAGCTTTTTCATCGGGGGCTGGTGTCGGGCTGAGCCAAAGGTCAGCCATTGCTCAGCAAAGATTTCAGACTAGCAATCGAGCTCATCGCGCCTGGCGAGACCACCGCGTAGTGCCTCGGGCCAGATTCTCGCATCGCGGTTTAACGCGAAAGCATCATCCTGCAGTGGTCGTCGTACGGCCGAGAGGGGTGCCGCCGTCGGTTGTGATCACTCCCCTACGGCCACGCGTTATTCCGAGGCACTTCGTTCATACACATCGGGGGCTGGTCATCATTGGCGTGCCGGGCATTATCGGAACGGGCGTCGTTCCACACACCCGGTGGCCATATTTTGCCGAGACGGCGGTGTCACCGCATCCGGTAAGACCGCCTGGTCAGGTCGCTCCGTTTGACCCCACTCCTCAGGAAGTCGTGGAGCGCATGCTGGGTTTGGCCGGTGTCAAAGAGGGTGATGTGGTTTACGACCTTGGCGCTGGTGACGGCAGAATCGTGGTGGCGGCGGCAAAGAAATACGGGGTCAGAGCCGTCGGCTTCGAAATCGATCCTGGTCTTGTAAAGCTAGCCCGCGAGAGGATACGCGATGAGGAGCTCGAGCACCTGGTTGAGATTCGTCAAGAGAATTTTCTGAGCGCCGACTTATCTGGAGCCACGGTTGTGACGCTGTATCTTTCCCAGGATGGCAATCTGGCTGTACGACCAGCACTCATGAATCAACTAAAGCCGGGGTCTCGCGTCGTCTCGTATACGTTCGACATGGGTGACTGGCCACCGAAGGTCACGGAAACCTATCGCGATAAAACTGGCGATACCCATCTACTTTATCTGTGGCAGATTTCAGACCCCGCGGCCTATAGCGAGGACGCTTCCTTCTCAGCCGAGCAGGGCGAACTCTCCATGATCATTGACAGAGCTGACTGAATAAGCACTTTTCTCTAATTCCCTCGCCCTCTGTGGGAGAGGGTAAGGGTGAGGGCAAATGAATCGTCCTCACCTTCTCTCCTCTGGCTTTTCAATCGGCAGGTCAGTGCGATCACCCCACTCTTTCCAGGAGCCGATATAGTTCCGGACTTTAGGAAAGCCGATCAGCCGCAGCGCGACATAGCTATGGGCGGCGCGGTAACCGCCCTGGCAATAGGAAATCACTTCTTTGTCGCCTGTGATCCCCGCACTGTCGTACATGGCCTTCAGTTCTGCATCGGATTTGAACCTTCCGGATGGGTCGAGGTTGTCAGTCCACTCGATGTGCACCGCGCCAGGAATGGCGCCACCACGCGCGGCGCGCACGTGTGTGCCGAGGTACTCACCTTTGCTGCGCGTGTCCAGGATGTGCGTCCCTTGTTGATTGAGCGCCTGAACGACATCATCCACCGTGGCCAGAACTTCGCGACGTGTGTTGGTCTTAAACGTTGCCGCTTTCGGCGCCACCACGTCGGTGGTAACCGGACATCCGTCGTTTAGCCAAGCTCGGAAACCGCCGTCAAGCATACGCCCCTTGGGATGGCCGAAGTATTCCAGAAACCATACACCTCGCGCCGCGCGCATCCCGGAGGTCTCGTCATAGAAAATGACTTCCTTGTTCTCGCTCACGCCACGCAGTTCCAACACATGATGAATCATGTGCATAAAGGCCTGAAGCGGCGCCTCCCGCGTATCGACCAGACTCAACCCGAACAGATCGAAATGGACCGCCCCGGGAATATGCCCTTGGGCAAACTGTTCCGCGGGTCTTGCATCAATGAGACGGAGCTCTGGTGAGTTGAGCTTCTTGCGCAACTCCTCCGGAGTTGTGAGGAGCTTTTCGCGCGTGTATGGTTGTTCCATATTGTCCCTATAACACCACCTGGCTGCGGAAAAAAGCCCATGTGCCGACGTTCTGGAGTACTGGAGTGATGGAGTATTGGAGACCCAGGGGTTAAGCGGAGCAGTCACCGCGGTTCCCTTGTGACTCTGTAGTGATCGATGCGACTCGATACAACATTGTTTTTGAGGCTCCTTCTGTTTAGTTTGACCCTCTCCCTCGATACGAGAGGGCAGGGTGAGGGTGAACGGCGTGCGGTACGCATCGCGGCACTGATTTGCGGCTTTTTAATATTTTCCGGCTTCACCTACCAGCTCGCGGTGCCTGGTAGGCAGATCTCTTTACCCGCCGATCATTACGCGCACCCAGATTTCAAGATTGAGTGGTGGTACTACACCGGCCACCTCACAGCCGAGAGCGGCAGGCGCTACGGCTATCAGGTCACGTTCTTTCGCTACGGGCTGCGTGATCGACAAAATGACGCCAAGAAGCCGCCGTTGTTCACCGACCTGTACATGGCCCATTTCGCCCTCTCCGATCTGAACGAAAAACGATTTTTTTTTCGCGAACGTATAAATCGCGGATACGATGACCGAGCGGGGGCGGCGGCCGACCGTTATCTCGTTTGGAACGAAGATTGGAAAGTTGAGGGAGACGCCAAATATCATCGGATTCGCGTCACCGACCCGGGAACAAATCTGACTCTTCAACTAACCCCGCGAAAGCCGCCGGTTCTCCATGGAGATAATGGCTTTAGCCGAAAAGGCGAGGGGGAAGGAAAGGCTTCGTACTACTACTCACTGACGCGCATGAAAACAGAAGGGGAACTGGAGATCGGTGGAAAGACCGAGAAGGTCACCGGTTTGAGCTGGATGGATCACGAGTTCGGCAGCGATCAAATGCGCGAGGATCAAGTCGGTTGGGATTGGTTTAGTATCCAATTAGACGATCAAACCGAGCTGATGCTTTATCACGTACGGCGCGAAGATGGGTCTGCGGATCCCTATTCCAGCGGAACATGGGTAAGCGCGGATGGCGCCGCAAGGCATTTGACGCTGGAGGATTTTCAAATTGAAATCCTCGATCGTTGGAAGAGCCCGAAAAGCGGGGCAACTTATCCAATGAAGTGGAACATTCGCATTCCGGAAAAGCGAATCGAGTTGAGCGTCGCACCGGAGTTTCCGGATCAAGAGCTGATCACGAAGCGAAGCACCCGGGTAACCTACTGGGAAGGCGCGGTACAGGTCAGCGGAACTGCGGGTGATCAACCGATTGCCGGCCGTGGCTATGTCGAAATGACAGGCTACGCAGGCAAATTGCGGTTCTAGCCTGGATTCACGAAAGCACGCGGGGGGGACAACCGCAAACAGCCCCCTTTTTGCACATGGGTTAACCAGGTCCGCGCCGCCGAGCTGCAGACTGTCTCTCAATCGTTCAAGTTTTAATCCTCACACGTTTGGAACGTTTGGAACGGCTTGAACGTCTGGAACCGCAGCCGATTGGCTGCGAATGTTCTTGCCGCAGTTTCCGGAATTTGCGATACTCGCGCGCGATGCCCGAGCCGCCTGATTACGGTTGGAAATGTCTGAACGTTGTCGTGAAAGACAAGGCGTCCGGGATGGCTGTTGAGTACAAGATCCATTTTTACCGCAAGACTGACGCGGGCTATGACGAAGTCCGCTATGACAGCCATCAGGTGAAACGCGGTAAGAAAATCGCTTCGCCGCATCTACACTTGAAGCTTGCGACTCCCTTTAAAAACTCCAAGCAGGGCGAAGAAGAGCTAAGGAGAATTATCGAAAGGCTTCTGCCCCAGATACAGGAGATTGCGCGATGAGCAAGATTGTGGCCATAAAATGGACCGAAGGTGAAACGGAGCTGGACTATTCTACTCTCTCGCTCAAAGAGATCGACAAACGAATCAAGAGTTATGAGAAACGATTCGGCAGCTTTGCCAAATTCCTCCGCCAATACGACTGCGAATCGAGTCCTGCTGAAGACTCTCTCACGGTCATCGACTGGGAGTGTCTCCTGGAGGAACAAAAGAGCAGAAAACGCGCAAAACTCTCGCTTATTAGCGGCGGAAAAAAGAAGCCCCGGCCATAGAAATGTAGGATGGGTTGAGCGAAGCGTACCTGGGTCTGTCTGATCTATTCGTAGGCGGGGTGCGTGAGTTTGCAAGGATGCAAGGCAGGGATTCTGGCTGGATTCCCGCTAAAGGCATGAGGGAAGGACCGAGCGCGAGAACGCGATAGTCGAGCGCAAAACAGCATTCTGCGTCACGGCGTTCCTCAGAATGACCACCGAGAAAGGGATTTGTCGAACCAGACAAAGGGTCCAAGCACTCTGGTTTGGTTGACTTTGCGTCTGCTTTCCTTTAGAAAATTACCTTT
>CAYPHJ010000005.1:0-86964 GCA_964410485.1 uncultured Syntrophobacteraceae bacterium | reverse complement strand
ACAACTTCTGCTCATCTCTTTAGACGGATCGCTTATCTCAGTGCCTACGCATCTAGCCGGTTGAAGCGCATATTCACAATCAGTCGCCTTCCGATTTCCCATTATCGCGTTGTACCGCAAGGCCTTGTGCCACGCCGCCAATGAGTAAAATCCGTTGGTCCGGCTCTTGCTCAATCCCGCGACTATGTTCAGACTGCGGCTTGTTTCTGCGAATCTTCTTGTGCTTTCACTGCTTGCCGGCTGCTCGGTCAGGCAAGTTGCAGTGCACTGGCTCGGTGATGCTCTGGCCGGTGGAGGGGGAGTTTACGCCTCGGACAACGATCCCGACCTGATCCGTGAAGCTTTACCCTTCGGCCTCAAAACCTTTGAAAGCCTTCTGGAGAGCGCCCCCGAGCATCGTGGCTTACTCCAGGCCACGGCGCAGGGCTTCACCGCATATGCCTACTTCCTGCAACTTGAAGCCGAACGGCTCGACGCCGGTGGATTTCCAGCGAGCGCAGTCACTGCGCTCGAGAGCTCGCAAGCTCTACCTCCGCGGGCGCGACTACGCGCTCAGGGGCCTGGAAATCCATCACCCCGATCTGATGGCGCGACTCAAGAGCAACGACTCCGCTACATTGACAATGACAAACGCGGCGGACATTCCCTTCCTCTACTGGGCTGGCGCCTCCTGGGCCGGTGCCATCGGATTGGCCAAGGACGACCCGGCATTGCTCATAGACCTGCCCGTGGCAGGCGCGCTTGTCAGACGAGTTCTTGATCTCGACGAAGCGTATGACTCAGGGACAGCGCATGAGTTCTTTATCTCCTTCGAGGGATCCCGGCCAGGCGGAAGCAGGCTGAAGGCCCGTGAACATTACCGTAAGGCGTTGGAGCTCTCGGGCGGTCGTCGGGCGTCAATCCATCTCGCGCTCGCCGAATCAGTGGTTGTGCGGGAGCAAAATCTCTCTGAGTTTAGCACCCTTATTGAAAAGGTCTTGTCGATAGATCCGCATCGAACTCCACGCACACGACTCGTCAACACCGTGGCGCGACAACGGGCCTTGTGGCTGCAGAGCCGGATAAGCGACCTGTTTGTCGAAGTAGACACGCAGCAGCAAAGTAAGGTTGACACATCGGAGGAAAAATGAAACGCGCTCTTGTCGTGATTGTGGCTGCTCAGATTCTACTCATCAATGCTTTTTCTGTGAAGGCTCAAACCATCAAGCTCGGAACCGTTGCCCCGCAAGGTTCGCCCTGGTACCGCATTGTCCGCGAAATGGGTGAAGCATGGGGTAAGGCAACAGGGGGAAAGATCCGGCTGCGCATTTATCCGGGGGGTTGCTCCTTATGGTGGTTTTAGTGATCACTTATGTCCCTGCTCTAACTCTCACCATTCCGCGGATGTTGGTCGGTTAAGCCCCGCTGTTCACGCGCCAGAGTCTCGCACCAGAGATTTCTCGCGCCGAAGGCGAAGCCCTCCTGCCCCCGTCATTCTGAGGAGAGCAGCGACGAAAAATCTGCTTTTTCTCGGTCGTCGGTCCCCGGTCGCCGGTCATCCAAAAGCAGATCCTTCACTTCGTTCAGGATGACAGTACAATCGCTATTGCGACACAGCCATTGCGACACAACCCCGTAACGCTGGGGCTTTCCCTTTGCACCTTTGCGTCCCTTCGCCGACGCTCAGGACATGCTTTGCGGGAGATATTCCGAATGAGCGCGATATTCCCCTAAGGGGGCGCGATGCGCGTTAGCCATTCCTCATGGACATCGACCCAGATGGAATCTTGGTCGCGGCACGGTGACAATTCGCTCAACTCGAACCGCACCGTGTAGAGCGGATTGTGAATGCCGCGGTGGTCTCGGGAATTCTCCAAAACCCCGTGCACCAGACCGATAATACCCCTCTTTCCGCGGATGTATTGGGGCGTGCGCGGATTGCCCCTGGGATTCTCCATCGCGACCACAACAGCATCACCGACCGTGAATTTGTTGCTTGTTGCATCCATACATGACATCCGAATATCGGGCATCATCCACACTACTCCATTACTCCGCCACTCCAGTACTCCAGCCCTCGTCGCCCTAATCCGGCCGCACTCTGGGCGCTTCCGCAATGACTCCCGTTTTTTCTACTTGCTGAAGTTGAAAAGGTTCTAGAGCCAATCCGGTCCCGATCAGGCTATCGGCGGTGACCAGTTTGGCCAGCTCTTGTTCCGACATCCCTTCCGTGCCGGGCGGGCGCTCGGGTAAGACAAAGTAACGCACATCCGACGTGCTGTCATACACCTGAACCTCTTTGTGCGCGGGAATCTTGAGGTCAAACATTTCCGCCAGCGTTGCGCGCGGATTCTGGACGATCTTGGACCGGTAGCTCTCGTGCTTGTACCACCAAGGCGTGTCGCCGAGAATGTCGTACGGGTAACAAGAGCATAACGTGCAGACAACGACGTTGTGCACGCTTTCAGTATTCTCCAGGACGACGAGCTTGCCAACTTTCCCCTGGTGCACGCCCATCTCTCTGAGAGCCCCGCGCCCGGTGGTTAACAGGGCTCGTTTGAACTCTGGATCGCTCCATGCCTTCGCGACAATTACACCGCCGGCCCATGGGCGCTCTTCATGGAGCTCCTTCCAACGCTGCTCCAACTGCTCGCGAGTAGACCAGCCGCGGGCGAGCAAAGCCTGGACCAACACTTCGAGCAACTCCTGGTAATCTCCCAAGTCCCGCTCCAGGTTTGCCATGCGCTCTTCGAGGGTCCCGTGGTGTTCCTTCTTTTTGATCTTGAAGAAATCGTCGTAATCGCCGCGTTCCTTGCGATTGTCTTCGGTCACCATGTCCATAACTTCAACGGCGCGCGCTGAAACCAGTGCAATGCCTTTGACATATTCATCGAGCCACTCTTCCAGATAGCGCACTCGGGCTTCGAGGTTTTTCCCCCCAGCTTTGAGCGGTTTGAAAAATTGATGCTTGCGCTTGAGCACCGCCCGTGCTCTGAGCAGGTCATAAAACGTCACAACGCCCCGCCGTAACAGGTGGATTATGCGTGGCTCCAATCGTTTCGTGCGGTAATATTCCAAGTCTTCTTCGACCGCTCGAATATGGGCGTCGCAGTCATGCATATGGCCTTCGAATGGTTTGTGCGAATGTCCATCTTTTCCTGACATCTGGTTCTCCTGTCAGATTGGAGTCATGGAGTGGTGGAGTGACTCCAACACTCCACGTCCCGTCGCCTTCAGTGCGTGTCAAAGATTTCCTGGTACTGCGCGAGCTTAGTCTTGACGGCCTCGACTTCCGCCGCCGTCGGATTTGCGGTATCCCCGGCAAACGGCAGAGAGCCTAATTTCATCAAGCATGCCATCAACAGCAACCGCGCTTTGGTGGCGGTTAAATTGCTCCCGGCGATGGCCAACGGGTCGCGCCCTTTTTCCACAAAACCGGCCGCGTTACCGCGGCCGACTTTGACCACCGGCATGCCGCAAAAAGTCGCTCGTCTGAGCGCGGCGTCTACGGACTGGCTCATGGCGCCAAACGGAGCCGACCCTTCGGCGACAAAGCCCGCCAACGGGGCCTCGCGCAGGTTTTTCTCAACGCGAGCGAGAATATCGACCTCGGCAGTTGGGTCTTCCGCGTTATCTTGCGGTAGATAGCGAGCGTGCTTGACTATGGTCACTTTAGGTATCGCCGAAGCCCGCAACCTCCCTTCGCTATCCTTGATCAAAACAGTTGTCCCCATGACCATTGAACCTTGAACTTTCGAACCTTGAACCTGAGCCGGCAACCGGTTCAGATTGACCGCCGAGTTGTGCGTGTGGCGCTTCACGGTTTTGAATGTCAACTGCGGTGCCCCCGGGTGTCCCATCCTGCCGATGATCCCGCCATGACCTCCAGTGGCAACATAACCGCCGGGTCGTGCGTCCGCTTTCTGCACATCTCTGGCAGTAAAAATTTGCTCGTCCTGGATCACGACGGCACCGATACAGTCATAGCCTTTTTCGTCTGCCCACAGTTTAGAAACGATATAATCGGCTGAATCGATGATGTTGCGGTCTCCATCGTTGCCGACGGCGCCATGGGGTCGCTGCGACGCATTGCCGACGATTGGAACAGTCGTGTCGACAACTAGATTGAGCCAATAGCTCGTCTCTTCGACAAAGGGGCTGCCTTCAAGCCAGATGGCTCCGCTGTATACGCCACTGTTGAGCGCCTCTTGAACCACATTGGTCAAACGAGCAAGCGTAAAGGCGGGAGGCTCTTGGCGCAAGTAATGCGGCCGGTACGGGAAAAAATCCTTCCCTCTAGTCTCGGGATCGATATCGCCAGCGCCTATATCGGTCCGTAGAGCCTTGGGCAAGCCTCTGGTGTATCCGCCAGAAGGGGCCGCCCGGTAGAAGTCAAACTCCGCCTTTTCAGAGAGGAGGCATCCTACACCTTTGTCCGAAATTCCCAAACGGTCGATTTCTTCGAACAGTCTCGATCCGTCGGGGAAAAAAGGTACGCGGCAGCGCTCGGCCGGCGCGTCTTGTTCGGTTCCGTCCCCTTCCCATGCCCGCCCATCCGCTTGACGGCCCATGTAGGGCAGCGGATATAGCCCGTCAGATGGCTCGAGCCTGATCTCACAAACGGGCACGTCGTTTGGCCCCTGGCGTTCTTTATGAAACACTCCAGCGCTGTCCAGATAGCCGTCGGGCGGTGCGTAGAGCTCTGCCGTATCGCGCTCCAGCGGGTGTGCGCTAAACTGTTCCACATAGACGGTCGCCGGGGCGGCGAGTCTTTGTGGCCGTAATACATCGAAGCGCATCGCCGAGCCGTCGCCGTGGGTACGCAAGGGCAAACCGTACTTCTGCCGCGCCTTGTTGCTCGTAACCAGCGGTTCCGTGTTCTGAATCGTTGCCGTTGGCCCAGAGAAGACGGCGATTCGCAGTTTGGGTTGGCTGTGATTTTCCGGCAAGGGAAATTCTCCTTCGCGACGACAACCTAACTCATAAAGGCTCGCAGTTGCGTCCCGCTCTTTTTTTTATCACTTCCATTCGTACGGGATCTGGGTCGGTCCATAACCCTGCCAATACTTTTTGGCTTCAGGGTCATAGCGGCCTTGCAGAAAACCACCGGCCTTTTCCGCGCGGACGATGATTGCCACCGTGCGCTCTGCGCCGCTTTCTTCTGCATGAATTTCATAAGGGCGAACCAGGTCTACCTTTCCCGGGCCCACTTTAACGCTGACGGTCTGGCGAATGTCAGCGTAATCCGGCTTGGAACCGTCGTCGAGCCGTTCGTAACGTTCGATTGTTTCATGGCCATCAAGCACGCCGTAAAGCGTCCAGTTGTGTCCGTGATCGTGAATCTGCGTTCGGGAACCTGGCGCTTTGACAAGTCCGTTGATCACGAACTTGTAATCAGGATCCTCATAGAAGAGAAGATTTTCCGCGCGCTGGCCTTGAGAGCAATGCGGCCAGTTTCTGGACTGGCCAACGACAGAAGGGTCGGCCAGGAGCTCTTGCAATAAGGGGCTCATCTGCCGCCAGCGCGTTTCCGCGCTGGGTTCTGCGGCAAACAACCGGCGCACAGACGCAATAAACTTTTGAATCGCTTCATTGGCTTCAGACATAAAGACCTCCGGTTTGATTACAGTTTCGAGTCTCGGGTCTAGCGTCTCGAGTTTTCCCCCTCCGAGCCCAGATCCCCTGGTGAAAAACGCGGCATCTGAATCATTCGACTGGCCTTTTTTTAAACCGGTGATAGGTACGGCGTCAAGACATGACAGATCGGGGGACCCTTTTAAATCGGACATTTATCGTCAAAGCAATGAGGGATGAACTCCTTGGCCGCCCAGGGACGACCCTGAAGAGTCAAGGCATGAACAATACCTTTGGATTTCGGTAGGGGCCGATGGGCCGGTCTTTCCTCTTCTAGACACGAGACCGGGGACACGGGACCCGCAACAGCGCCGAGTTATTGGCGCTATGTGCCGTGATCCCAGGAGGAGAGATACTTTTTTTGCTCGACGGTGAGCTGGTCGATTCGAATCCCCATAGATGCAAGCTTCAACTTTGCCACCCAGTCTTCCACCTCCCGCGGGACAGCGTAAACTTTCGCCGTGAGCTTGTGCCGATTCTTGACCGCCCACTCCGATGCCAGCGCCTGGGTGGCAAAGCTCATATCCATCACCGAAGCCGGATGCCCCTCGGCGGCGGCCAGGTTCACAAGCCGACCTTCGCCAATCAGATAAAGGCGACGGCCACCCGGCAGCACGTAAGCATCGACAGAGTTTCGAACGTTCTTTTCCACTTTCACGGCAAGCTTTCTGAGCGCCTTCAAGTCAATTTCTATGTCAAAATGCCCCGAGTTACAGATGACTGCGCCGTCTTTCATGGCGTTCAGGTGGTCTTTCGCAATCACGTGCATGTCGCCCGTGAGGGTGATAAACAAGTCGCCGATGCGAGCCGCTTCCTTCATCGTCATGACTTCAAAACCGTCCATTGCGGCCTCAAGCGCGCGCACCGAATCAACTTCGGTGATAATTACTTTTGCGCCCATCCCGCGCGCGCGCGAGGCAACTCCTTTACCGCACCAACCGTACCCGGCCACCACAACTCGCTTACCGGCAATCAGCATGTCGGTGGCGCGAATGACACCGTCGATGGTCGATTGGCCCGTGCCGTAACGATTGTCAAACAAGTGCTTGGTGGCGGCGTCGTTCACGGCGATCACGGGAATTTTGAGGGACCCCTGGGTCTCTAACGCACGCAGTCGGATTACGCCGGTAGTGGTCTCTTCCATGCTCGCAATCAAGTTCGACGCAAGATGGGAATAATCAGTGTGCAGCAACGAGACCAGGTCGGCGCCATCATCCATCGTAATGACCGGCTCGTGTTCGAGGGCGGCGCGCAGATGGCGATAATAGGTCTTGTTGTCTTCACCCTTGATCGCATAGACCGCAATACGGTCATGCTGTACCAGGGACGCGGCGACATCGTCCTGCGTCGAAAGCGGATTCGACGCGCACAGCACCACGTGGGCGCCGCCCGCTTTGAGCGTTTGAACGAGATTGGCGGTCTCGGCCGTGACATGGAGACAGGCCGAGAAGCGCATCCCTTGCAACGGTTTTTCTTTGCTGAAGCGCTGCCGTACTCGGCGCAGAACAGGCATGTCCTGTTCCGCCCACAAAACTCGTTTGCGGCCGTTTTGAGCTAGACGGATATCGCGCACATCATATTTTTTTGATGCCATGCCGGAAACTCCCCTCCCCACCAATGTCTAGTGCGGTCTATGAAGCGCGTGCCGCCGCTTTCTTGAGTTCCTCCACGCGGTCGGTTTTCTCCCACGTAAAGTGGCCGTCTTCCGGAGTTCGTCCGAAATGGCCATAAGCAGCCGCGGCGCGATAGATGGGTCTCTTGAGGTCGAGAACTTGAATGATGCCTTTGGGCCTGAGATCAAAATGCTCTTGCACAATTTTTTCCAGCTGAGATTCGGGAATCACGCCAGTTCCAAAAGTGTCCACCAAAACGGAAACCGGCTGCGCCACGCCGATGACGTATGCGAGCTGAACCTCGCACTTGCGCGCGAGCCCTGCCGCCACGATGTTCTTGGCGACATAGCGGGCCATGTAGGCGGCGCTACGGTCGACTTTGGACGGATCTTTCCCCGAAAAAGCACCGCCGCCGTGTCGCCCCGCACCGCCGTAAGTGTCGACGATAATCTTTCGTCCGGTGAGCCCGCAGTCTCCTTGCGGGCCTCCCACTACAAACCGGCCGGTGGGGTTCACATGGTAAACCGTGTTCTTGTCCAAATACTCAGCGGGTATGACGGCTTTAATCACGCCGTCGATGATCGTTTCCCGGAGCTTTTCGTATTCTACATCCGCACTATGCTGGCTGGAGATGACCACGCTTTGAACCCGAACCGGTTTGCCGTCCCGGTATTCGACGGTCACCTGCGACTTACTGTCTGGTCTAAGAAAATAGGCCTCGCCGCCTTTGCGAATCTTGGCCAGGTACTTCACGAGGCTGTGCGCCATCTGAATCGGCATAGGCATGAACTCCGGCGTCTCATCGCAAGCATAACCGAACATCATGCCCTGGTCGCCGGCCCCCTGCTCCTTGTGCAAGCCTTCGCCTTCCGTAACCCCCTGGGATATATCAGGAGATTGCTGCTCCACGGCAGTCAGAATCGCGCAGGTATTGCCGTCGAAACCCATTGCCGAATCGGTGTAGCCGATGTCGCGGACAACCCCTCTGGCGATATCGGCATAATCGACTTTGACTTTACTGGTGATTTCACCGGCGATGATGATCATTCCGGTTTTGGCCAAACTCTCGCAGGCAACGCGGCTGTCAGGATCCCCGGCAAGGTGCGCGTCGAGAACGGCGTCCGAAACCTGGTCACAGAGTTTATCCGGATGGCCTTCCGAAACAGATTCTGAAGTAAATAGGAAATCTTTCCCTGCCATCAAACCACCTCCGACGGGTTTCACTCACGAGGCGAACCCAGTTTCTATATCGGATACGAGATTTGGAATCAACCAGATCTGGATGTCAACGACTCGGCTGTCGCGATCCGCGCCCGACCAACCGAGTGAGATCGCGGCTCCAATGACGATCCGCTATGCTCAATGGCTCTATGAATTCTACTCGTTCTCGTTAAATCTCCTGTCGATCAATCTCTCGATGGCCCGCACGGCTTGTTCCGCGTCTTCCCCTGTCGCCTCCACCTGGATCTTGCTCCCCTGGGTGGCGGCGAGTGTCAGCACGCCCATGATGCTCCTGGCATCGGTGGTTTGTCCGTCTTTTGACAACACAATATGCGCGGAAAACCGGGTGGCGGTTTGAACCAGAAGCGCCGCCGCCCGCGCGTGCAACCCGAGTTTGTTTTTTATCTCTATTTTCTTGACGACTTTGCTCAATTCAACCCTTGCGTGGGCGCCCTCGTCCGGATTGCTCGTTCGTGGCAATAATCACCCGAGACCTTCAGCCACGGTCCTGTTCCCCGCGCTTCGGGAAGAGTTAGAGTTGACGGGCCGGATGGGCTTACGCACAGCGCCCTTGTCACTTGTCAACGTCCCGATGTCTGACATGAAGCCGAAAATTTCTACCAGCCAGATCTTTCTGCAGTTCTTGCACCAGAACGACGGAGCGGTGTCTGCCGCCCGTACAGCCCAGAGCAATGGTCAGGCTGCTTTTTCCCTCCCGTTCGTAGAGCGGCAAAGCGAAATCCAACAGCGAGTACAGGCGATCCAGGAAGGCCCGCGTTTCCTCGACTTTCAGCACGTAGTCCTTGACTTCGCTTTGGAGTCCCGTTTTCTCCCGCAGCTCGTTAACAAAGTAGGGATTGGGTAAAAACCGCACATCGAGAACAACGTCCGCGTCATGTGGAATACCGTATTTGTAGCCGAACGATGTCAGAAATACGGCCATGCGGCGGGCATGGGGAGATTGGCCGAATCGCTCCTCCATTTCTCTCTTTAGCTCGTGAACATTCATCGCGCTGGTCTCGATGACTTTATCCGCCAGTTCACGCATCCCGTCGAGTGCCTTGCGCTCTCGCAGGATGCCTTCGGTAATCGGTTGTTCGGCCGCCATCGGATGCGGACGTCGGGTCTCATTGAAACGACGTAGCAACACTTCGTCCGAGGCGTCAAAGAACAGGACCTGTACATGGTGGCCCGCCGCACGCAGTGACGCCAGAACGTCAGGCCACGGCTGCAGAAATTGGCCGCCGCGCAAGTCGACCCCGAGCGCGATGCGCTTGATCTCTTCCTGATAACCTTGGCAGAGGTCAATGAATGTCGGAATTAGAAGCGCCGGAAGATTGTCAACACAAAAAAATCCGTTGTCTTCGAGCGCTCGAATGGCGGTGCTTTTTCCGGATCCTGAAAGGCCCGTTACAATAACGATATCCAGACTATGGGCCATAGCAGAAGGTCAAAACTTCTGGTCCTCTTCGGTAATGATCTGAAAAATTTCTGCCGGACTTCTACCCTCCATCAGGCGGCGCCGAAAACCGCTATCCTTGAGCAAACGTGAGATTCGCGCGAGTGCCTTGAGATGTTCAGCAGCCGCATTTTCGGGTGCGACAAGCGCAAAGAACAAATAGGTCATTCCGCCGTCCAATGATGCGAAATCCACACCCGCGGGACTCCGCGCGAAGACTCCCATAACATGATCGACGCCGGTGAGTTTCCCATGGGGGATCGCCACCCCTTCTCCAATCGCGGTGGTGCTGATCTTCTCCCGCTCGAGGAAAACTTTGAGCACTCGCCGCGCATCGAGGGAATCATAGTGCGCCGCGAACCATTGCGCCATCTCCTCCAACACGGCTTGCTTATCCCGGCCCGCCAGCGCAGGAATGATCGTTTGGACCGTCAGGAAATCGCTGATCTTCATGCTTTTGCTCTTCTGCGGTTGACCTTGATCTTCTCCTTGCGCTTCTTGATCTGACGTTCGATCTTGTCCATCACCAGATCAATGGCCGCATAGAGATCTTCGGTCTCCTCTTTGCTGTGGATCGTATTCCCGTGCACCCGCAGCTCCACTTCGGCCATTTGCCGTTGCCTGGAATCGACGGATAGGATGACGTGGGCTTCTAAAGGTCGATAAAAATACTTTCCGATGCGGTGAATCTTTTCTTCGGCGTATTGCTTCAAAGCGTCTGTGGGCTCGGTGTGACGGAACGTCACGGCAACTTTCACATCGCTCATCGTCCCTCCCGGTTTCGGGTGATTTACTTTCGTAAATAGGGTTGCCGCCGTTTCGACGATGGAAGGATACCCATGGCTTCGCGATACTTTGCCACAGTCCGGCGCGCGATATCGATCGAATCGTTCGACAATAGAGCCGCAATATGTTGATCACTGAAAGGTTTTCTCGGATCCTCGCTGGATATGATGCCGCGAATCTTCTCCTTCACGCTCTCGCTGGCAACATCTTCGCCGTTGCCTCCCTTGAGGCCGCTTTGAAAAAAGAACTTCAATTCGAAAAGTCCCTGTGGCGTATGGACATATTTGTTCGCAGTGGCCCGACTGACCGTCGATTCATGCATGTGGATGTCTTCGGCCACGTCGCGCAGCACCATCGGCCTGAGATGGCTCACCCCGTGATCGAGAAACTCTTGTTGAAACTTGAAAATGCTTTGCGTTACGCGGAATAACGTCTGCTGGCGTTGTTGGATGCTCTTGATGAGCCAGGTGGCCGCGCGGATCTTTTCTTGCAGATACTGGCGCGCCTGCTCCTCGGCTTCACCTTCCTGTTTCTCCATGCGGCGATATAACGAGCTCACACGCAAGCGCGGCACACCGTCATCGTTCAGATAGATCACGTACTCGTTGCCCACCTTCTCCACAAAGACGTCCGGCAGCACCGTGCGAACTTCCTCCTGCTCAAAGCCACGGGAGGGTTTGGGCTCCAGGGACGCAATGAGATGCGCCGCATCGGCGATGTCGTCGATACTGACGTTCAATTCCCGCGCCAGCTTCTCATAACGCTTGGATTCCAAATGTCCCAGGTAATTCGCAATAATCCGCCCGGCCAGACTGTCTTTGAGCTCCAGGTTCTCCAACTGTACGAGTAAACATTCACGCAGATCTCTGGCCGCAACACCGACAGGATCGAAAAAGTGAATGCGCCTGAGTACCGCTTCCGCTTCCTCCGTCGAACACTCGGTCACCCGACACACCTCGTCCAAAGAGATGGCCAAATAGCCGTTCTCGTCGATATTGCCGATCATGTACAGCCCTATGGCCTCTTCGCGCTCGGACATCCGTGAAAGACGCAGCTGCCAGATGAGGTGATCTTCGAGTGAGTTTTTTCTGGTCAGGCTGTTTTCCCATGACGGCGGTCCTTCGCCGTCGTCGGCATTCGCCTCTGCGGTCAGCGACCCATGAATGGCGTTTGAATGCGTATCGAGATATTCCTGCCAGTCCAGCGTCCCGATCTTGTCTACTGCAGAAAGCTCCCGATTGATCACCGGCTCCGCCACAGGGTCGAGGGTTTCGGCTGGCACTTCCGTTCGCGTCTGCTCTCCCGTTTCCGTCTCCTCGGTGGGTGATTCCTCAAGTGCCGGGTTTTCTTGCAGCTCCTGGGAGATCATCTCCTGAAGCTCGACGCGCGAGAGCTGCAGGAGCTTGATGGCCTGCTGCAGCTGAGGCGTCATTACGAGCTGGAGGGTTTGCTTTTGAACCTGACGTAACTCGATAGCCATGCTAGAACTTAAAACCCTCTCCTAAATAAAATTTTCTTGCCTTCGGACTCGTGGCGATCTGCTCCGGCGATCCTTCTTCCAAGATGGTTCCTTGATTGACGATGTAGGCCCGCCCACAGATTCCCAGAGTCTCGCGCACGTTGTGATCGGTAATCAGAATGCCTATTCCAGTACCTGTCAGTCCTTGCACAATGTTTTGGATTTCTGTGATGGCGATGGGATCCACCCCGGTGAACGGCTCATCCAGGAGCATAAAGTGCGGCGAAAGGACCAGCGCTCGGGCGATTTCCACCCGGCGGCGTTCTCCGCCCGAAAGCGTGAATGCCTTGTGGGTGGCCAGGTGACGCACCCCCAGCATATCCATCAGAGTTGCCGATCTCTCCCGTTGTTCTTCGGCCGAAAGATCCAGTGTCTGGAGGATGGCGCGCAGATTTTCTTCCACGGTCAAACGCCTGAAAACGGACGACTCCTGGGGCAGATAAGTAATCCCCGCGCGCGCGCGCTCATAAATCGGCCTGCTCGTAATATCCTCCCCGTTGAGGAAAACTTTTCCTTCCTCCGGTTGCACTAAACCGACCATAATGTGAAACGTGGTCGTTTTTCCGGCTCCGTTCGGACCGAGCAGTCCCACAACTTCTCCGCCCCTGACAACCAAGTTAATCTTATCCACAACCCGACGGCCATTGTACGTTTTCACCACCGCCACCGCCTGAAGAACGCTCATTGCGACTTACCGGTGGCCTCTCCTTGGTCCTGTCGTTGCAGTTCCTCCGGAAATATGGTCGCACGCACCCTGACATTGCTATCACCTTCCGCCACCGCCCGATCCTCCTCAATGAAGTAAATGACCCGAATGCCGCTGACCTGACTGTTGCCTTGTCTCATCACCGGATTGCCGGTTAGCGTCACGGTCTTGCTCTTCTCGTCAAATACGGCCTTCTGCCCCGTGGCCACTCGATTGCCCTGAACAGCGTTGACGTTGCCTTCAGCGACAATCTGCTTCATCTGCTTCATCTCCGGATCGTAGTATGCTCGGAGAACATCGCTTCTCATCGTCATGTCGGCCTGGACTGTAACGACCCGCCCTTTGTAAGTGAGCGTATTCTTTTTGCGGTCCACTTCCATCCAGTCAGCCGTTATGTATATGGGATCATTCTTGCTAAACTCAAAGCCGGTTTGTTTGCCGCCTTGCACCTTGGACGAAGCCGTCGCGCCCACAGCCGGCATTGCCCCGATGCCCGCAACTACCGCGCACAAAAGCAAAATCAAAAATGGTTGGCGCCTCATCTTTCACTCACAAACTCTGATATTGCCGGCGGTGTCTTGAGCTTTTTGGGGTCAAATCTGGACCTGACATCCTGCACCATGCGCACTGTTTTTTGATTCAGTTGAACTTCCATGCGCGAGCCTTCCAACTCCAAACCATCGCCCGCTACGGTCGTTCGATTCGGTAGCACAATCTGATTCGAGGCCGAGAGGTAAACAGCCTCACTCGAACTCAGGGTATATCCTTGATATTTGACTTCGACCCCACCTTGCAGTTCCATTTTGTCTAATTCCCTCTCGGTGAAAAAGAGGTGTGCCACGTTGCCGGTAGTTTCTGCCGCCTCCCCCTGGGTGTCGAAGTAATAGAACCGCGGTTTTTTAACGATGACTTTTCTTTGATCTTTGGAGTAACTCGCTTCTTCGCCAAACAGCTCCCATACCTTGCGCCCATCTTCAATCTTGGCCCGACGAAAATCCCGGATATAGAGTGCCGAGTCTGGAAGATAGTCGAGCGCACTTAAGGGGTTACGGCGTACCTCTCTGGCGCTCGAAAGCCACATGCTCTCGCCGACTTTGTAAGCAACGCCGCCTAACAGAATGAACGTGACGACCAAAACCAGGAGCCTTTTACGTCTTGGCATGTGCGCGATGGTTCCTCAGATTCTAAATGCCAATTTTGTCTATAAATAACATGCTGGCGTGGGCGTGTAAAGGTGTAGGCACGGAAATTGCTTAAATTACACACATTTTTCGCTATTAACGTCTTCCACGCACTAATTTTTGGATGTCCAATTTGCCTTTAGCCGCCAGTAGCATATCGCAAACTTCCCTGACGGCTCCGTAACCACCCTGGGCTCGAGTCACATAATGCACCCGGTTCCTGAGACCCGACCACCCGTCCCGCACGGTTAATGCCAACCCCACCACATGCAATACGGGAATGTCTCCGAGATCATCGCCCATATACGCGATCTGTTCATCGCGGAGCCCTGATGTACGCTTGATTACGTTGTAGGTCTCGAGCTTGTCGCGAACAGCCTGATACACGATCGCGACGCCAAGTTCCTTGGCGCGGCGGACCACGAGCTTCGATGTGCGCGCGCTTATGAAGCCGACCTCTACACCTGCTCGCAGCAGGAGCGTAATGCCCTGACCGTCGCGAACATCAAACCGCTTTGCCTCTACGCCGCGATCGTCGATGACAATGCCGCCGTCGGTGAGAACCCCGTCGACGTCAAGCAACAACAGCTCTATGCCCGCCGCTCTCTTGCGCAGGCCAGGAGGATTACGCTTCACAGGGTGTTAAACGATTCCGGCTCGCAGAAGATCGTGAATGTGCAAAATACCTATCGGAATGCTCTCCCCGGGCGTTCTAACGACAAACAGGGAGGTGATTGGGCGTGGTACGTTCTCTTCCATCTTTGCCAGAGCCTGAGAGGCCAGGGCGTCCTTCTCAATAGTGCGCGGCTTGAGAGACATCACCTGGTCCGCTCGTTTACCGAGCAAACCGTCGCCGTGGGCTTGCAGCCCGCGGCGCAAATCACCGTCCGTGATGGCTCCAATCAGCTGTCCCGAGTCATCGATCACACCCGTTACCCCCAAACGTTTAGAGGTAATCACTAGGATGACATCCTGCATCGGCGTTTCTTGCCGCACAAGCGGGATCTCAGTGTGGCAATGCATTAAGTCATCGACGCGCAACAGCAGCTTGCGGCCCAGCGTCCCCCCCGGATGGCGCATGGCAAAGTCTTCTTCTTTGAAGCCTTTCATTTCCAACAAAATAATCGCCAACGCGTCGCCCAGAGCAAGAGCAGCCGTAGTACTTGTCGTCGGCGACAGCCCAAGAGGACATGCCTCCTTGTCAATTCCCGCATCGAGCGCCACATCAGCCGCACGGGAGAGACTTGATCCGTGGTTGCCGGTAATAGCGATTAGATGGACCCCCACGCGCTTGAGAATTGGCAGTAACCTGAGGATCTCTTCGGTCTCACCGCTGTTTGAGACGGCGAGGACAACATCCCCTTCTCTGACTATGCCCATGTCACCGTGGTTCGCATCGCCTGCGTGGAGAAATAGCGAGGGCGTGCCCGTGCTGGAGAAGGTGGCTGCAATTTTCCGGCAAATCAGACCGGATTTTCCCAGCCCGGTTACCACCACCTTACCTCGGCAGTTGTGGAGTAATTCAATGGCATCGCTAAATTTCTCGTCGAGTTTATCAACGAGCGAGAGAATCCCTTGCGCTTCGATGCTCAGCACCTCTTTGGCTCTGTTCAGAACGGCGCCTTTAGTCACAATCGGACATCATCCTTTCAGTATGGCATCGATTTCCTTCACCGAGCGCAGTAGCCCCTCGAACTCCGCCAGAGGCAGCGAGTTAGGACCGTCGCTCAACGCGCGGTCCGGATCCTCGTGAACCTCCATGAACAAAGCATCGATGCCGACTGCAACCCCGGCGCGAGCCAAAGCCCCGATATATTGCCTTTCGCCGGCAGAGGCATGGCCAAGGCCTCCGGGAAGCTGCAAACTATGGGTTGCATCGAAGACAACAGGATAGCCTAACTGCCGCATGACGACGAGCGAACGCATGTCCGACACCAGATTATTATACCCAAATGAAACCCCGCGCTCGGTGAGCAACACTTGATCGTTGCCCGTCGAAAGAATTTTCTCCAAAACATTGCCGATGTCCCAGGGAGCAAGAAATTGGCCCTTTTTTACATTGACGACCTTGCCGCAGCTGGCTACCGCAATGACGAAATCGGTTTGGCGGCAGAGAAAGGCGGGAATTTGCAAGATATCGGCGACATCCCGGACGATGTTAATCTGACTTTGTTCATGCACGTCGGTTAGCACCGGCACACCGACCTCTCTTTTCACCTCCG
This sequence comes from uncultured Syntrophobacteraceae bacterium, assembly GCA_964410485.1. Classification (GTDB taxonomy): domain Bacteria; phylum Desulfobacterota; class Binatia; order UBA9968; family UBA9968; genus CAYPHJ01. Next base: position 70,644 of record CAYPHJ010000005.1, on the reverse strand, counting down.
CCAAAATCTCGACCCCGCGGTCCACTCCAGGGCCGCGATAGGAATGGATCGATGAGCGGTTAGCTTTATCGTAAGAGGCCTTAAAAATATAAGGAACACCCACTCGATCGGCGGCTTCTTTGAGAAACTCAGCATGCCTGAGAGCAGATTCTCTGCTCTCGATCACGCAGGGCCCAGCAATAACAGCAAGAGCTCGCCCTCCACCCATCTCGATGTCTTCTGCCTTGACGATCTTGGTGTGCATTGGATGGCGACCGCGGCGGACCGCTTAGGTCCGCGCAACTTTGATGCGCGGGACTTCTTTTAGCACTTGACGGTTCTGTAGGGCGGCTTTAATAAAGCCTTTGAACAATGGGTGGCATTCCATGGGGCGGGATTTAAATTCCGGATGGAACTGGCAACCAAGGAACCAGGGATGATCCTTGAGCTCGATTATCTCAACCAAGCTTCCGTCAGGCGACAACCCGCTCAAGACCATTCCATGACTCGTAAATTGTTGCGCGTAGGCATTATTAAACTCATACCGATGCCGGTGTCGTTCCGATATTCTTTTGCGTCCGTAGCACTTGAGCGCCAGTGACTCATCCTGCAGCACACAGGGATAAGCCCCCAATCTCATGGTCCCGCCTTTGCTGTCGACGCTCTTCTGCGATTCCATAAGATGAATCACGGGAGCGGGAGTGTCGGCGCTAAACTCACTCGAATTGGCCGCCGACAGCCGACACACATTGCGCGCGAATTCGACCACCGCCATCTGCATACCGAGACAGATGCCAAAGAACGGAACTTGGTTTTCCCGGGCGTAACGAATCGCCTCAATCTTTCCTTCGCTGCCACGGTCACCGAATCCCCCCGGTACCAGAATACCATTTGCCTCCGCCAGCAGGTCCGCCGCACCCATCTCCTCAATTTTCTCCGCTTCGATGCAGTCCAGCTCCACTTTCGCCTCATTGGCGATACCGCCATGAGTCAATGCCTCGAACAAACTCTTGTACGATTCCTTGAGGCTCATGTATTTTCCCACCACCGCGATCCGCACCGTGGCCTTTGGATTGTGCAGGATCTGGACGACCTTTTGCCATTTCTGAAGGTTGGGGGCGCCCGTCCACATGTGAAGCTTTTCGACTATTTGGGCATCGAGTCCTTCTTCGTGAAAAACGATCGGCACCTCATAAATCCATTCCACATCTTTGGCAGTGATGACGGACTCTTCTTTCACGTTACAAAAATGCGCAATCTTCGCTTTGATCTTTCTGTCCAGGAAACGATCGGTTCGACAAAGTAGGATATCGGGTTGGATTCCTAATCCGGTGAGCTCTTTTACGCTATGCTGCGTCGGCTTGGTCTTGAGTTCCCCACCGCCGCTGATGTACGGCACGAGAGTGAGATGGACATATAAAACGTTTTCCCGGCCCCAATCCCAGGCGAATTGGCGAATCGCTTCCAAAAACGGCAACCCCTCGATGTCGCCGACCGTCCCGCCAACCTCGCCAATTGCAATATCGTAGCCCTCGGCAGCGGCCACAATGCGTCGCTTGATCTCGTCAGTAATGTGCGGAATGACCTGAACCGTGCCGCCCAGATAATCGCCGCGACGCTCTTTGCCGATGACCGTTTCATAGATCTGGCCAGTTGTGCAGTTGTTCTTCCGGCCCATGGACGTCGCAACGTAGCGCTCGTAATGGCCGAGATCCAGATCAGTTTCCGCGCCATCGTCGGTGACGAACACTTCACCGTGCTGAAACGGACTCATGGTGCCGGGGTCGACGTTGATGTACGGATCCATTTTTAGCAGCGTGACTTTTAAACCGCGGCTCTCCATGAGCGCCCCGATGGCGGCCGATGCCAGTCCCTTCCCCAGAGACGACACCACACCGCCGGTTACAAAAATAAACTTGGTTTTTACACCCGCCATAGCTGCTCTTTGGTTATTAGCAAGCCTGTTCTCATCGATAAAAACCTGCTCGCGTTTTCCAGCGCCACCCCTGCACTACCCGATGACTTGCTTACTTCAGGAGTCAACGTTTCGCTCATAATAATGCCGTGCCTTTGCCAGGTCCTCAGGAGTATCAACCTCGATCGAGGGCTCATCCAGATCGGCCACGAAGATCGGGTATCCATAGGCCAGAGCACGCAGTTGTTCCAATCCCTCGATTTGCTCGAGCGGTGTGGGCCGCAGCCGGGCAAACTTGAGCAAGAACTCTCGCCGATAGACATAAATACCAATATGGCGGCTTCCCCAGATTGTTTTTCGGTCAGCGCCGTTCGTGCCTTGCAGCAAATCGGCGCGCCGGTAAGGTATCGCAGCACGGGAAAAGTAAAGCGCAAAACTTCCCGTGTCCCGCACCACCTTTACTACGTTGGGATTGCGCCACTCTTCTTCATCATGGATTGGAGTCGATACCGTACCCATACAGATCGAGGGCCGGCGTTGCAAGGGACGAATGGCTCGCGTGATGGTCTGTGCTTGTATAAAAGGCAAGTCTCCTTGCACGTTCACAACCCACTCGGCTTTCACCTTGCGCGCCACCTCGGCCAGTCGATCGGTTCCGCTGGCGTGACCGGCCGATGTCATCATGACTTCCCCGCCAAAACCCTGGACAACCACGCGGACCCGCTCATCATCGGTCGCGACCAGCACTCGACTCAACCCTTTGGCTTTTGCCGTGCTCTCGTAAACATGTTGAATCATCGGCTTACCGCCGATCTTGGCCAACGGCTTTCCTGGCAAACGGGTCGAACCATAGCGCGCTGGGATGATCGCCACAACGGCCATGAGTTTCAGCGTTCGATGAGTACAGCGGTTAAACAGAGAAATGGCAAAACTGGTGCTCGACCCCAAAAATAAAAACCGTAATGCGCTCGATGAGAGTGCATTACGGACCTAAAATATACGCCCACCTCCATAGGGTGTCAATGGAGATCTTGACTTCTCGCGGCTGCCATATGATAGGAATGAACCCTCGACCCTGGAGGGCGTGTTTCAGCACTCGCAGTGAAAACAGAGGCCGGCTCGTATGATTGTCGATGCTGACGGGCACTTTTTTGAGACAGAACAAATTTTTGAAAAGTACATGGCGCCTTCGCTTAAGAATTATCGACCACGGCTGCTGAAGGACGACCAGGGACACTATTTCTGGGTGGTCGATGGCCGGACTCCATACAAACGGCCGGCGATCCGCGGCGCCGGCGCGCCCGGAACGGCTGCGCCGCCGGGGGAAGCCATCCAATCAGCTCGGCGGGCCACCGTGGGCAGTCAGACTCTTACGAACCTAAGGGAACGGCTCGAGGATTTGGACAAAGAAAGCATCGACGTGCAGTTCCTCTACCCTAGCTTTCTCTTACATGTGAACGCGTGGCAGGATGGAATCTTGGCAATGGAAGTGTGTCGCGCTTACAATACCTGGCTTGCCGAGGTTTGCAAAAAGGCGCCCGACCGGCTCAAAGGAGTCGGCGTAGTTTCGCTCCAGAATGTGGAAGGTGCAGCACAGGAGCTTGAGCGTATAAAAGAGCTTGGCATGTATTCGGTCATGATCAACGGCACAGCCGGCGCAAAACGTCTTGACCATCGCGATCACGACCCTTTCTTTGCCGAGGCGGATCGTTTGGAGATTCCTATAGCCGTGCATTTCAGCCTGCAGTTTCCCGTTGTCGACAGCTTGTTTGAGCACCACTTTCCCAATCGCGTCCTGGCCGGAATTTTTCCCATTATGGCAGGGCTTACGAGCGTTCTTTGCTCGGGGCTTCTGGATCGGTACCAGAGGCTAAGGTTTGCCTTTCTTGAAGGCGGGATCAGTTGGATCCCAGCGCATATCGAACGGATGAATGACCACTTCGAGAATCCACGTTACCGGGCCGGTGACCTCATCAGTCATCCCCCTAGCGACTATCTCAAGTCGGGAAGAATCTTCTTCGGCTGTGAGGGTAGTGAGCCTTTTCTGGGTCGAGTGGTGCAGGAATTGGGCGAAGACCTGTTCATGTACTCGTCCGACTATCCGCACGCCGACCGCACCCAGGGGACCGCGCACTTTCTAGAACGGCGTAATGAAATCCCTGCAGCGGTCCGAAAAAAACTCCTGAATGACAATGCGCGACGCTTCTACGACTTCCGCTGACCTGTCGCGCTAGCGTCCGTCACATCTCGCTTTCCTCCCTCAGGGCGGCTCAGCCGCCCAATCAGGGCCAGAACGCGACCTGCACGGTTTCATGCACGCGCTCTCCAGGTTTTGTCCTCGATATCCGATGTGTACTTTCATTGAACCGCTTAGCAACTGAACTGGTGGACTCGATCAGCTGTCTTTGAAGCAAATGTGAGCTGCCGCGTCTAAACACATCGAAAGGAGGTGATACAATGAAAAACGCGATTAAGGTAATGGGCGTAACGTTGACTATCCTGGCGTTCAGCGGCATGAGCTTCGCGCAAGCGAAACCTGCGACGCCTGCGACCCCGGCGGCTCCGGCCAAAGCCGAGAAGGCAACGACAAGCCGTATCACGGGTGAGGTTACCTCGGTGGATGCCAAGACAGGCATGCTGACCGTGAAGTCAAAGAACAAGGAGGTCAGCCTGACGGTGGAGTCGAAAGCCAAAAGCGCGCTGGAAAAGATCAAAGTCGGTGATATGGTTAACGTATCCTACACCGAGAAAGAAGGAAAAATGATCGCCAGCTCGGTTAAGGCGGAGGTTAAGCCGAGGGAAAAAGCGGCAAAGACGCAGGATAGGAAAGCGAAATAACGGACGAGGAAAGCGTTAAAAATTGATCTCGTAAATGTCTCACTTAGAAAGGGGATAGTCGGGTTGCGACTATCCCCTTTTTTTTGGGCGTTCGCCAGTTTGCTCACAAAAGGGTTTGCCCAAACTGGCTTGATTTCACCTGGATGCATACTATAAGATTTTGTTAGGTTCCGCGTTTGTCTGGTGCGAGTTGACAAGGAGGAGTGGAGATGGACCTGCCGAAATGCCAAAAGTGCAATAACGGATTACTGATTCCCTTATCGGATTACGGCCAAGATGGAGCGTCGGTAATGTTCAAAGCCTGGGCCTGTACCAATCCAGATTGTGGTTTCTCCCTACGCGTGGACAAGGGTGAGGTGAGTTATGGCAAGAGAATCGAGCCTAAACACTGACCTTGAGTTTGGTATTTTATTTTAGATGCCGGGCGCTCATTTGAATAAAACTACCCTGCTGACTAGCCAGGCAAACTGCGATTAAAACTCCGAATTGCACGTGAAAACAGGTGACATCCTCTTTTCAACGCCTCAAAGCACTTTTTTTGGGTCTCGTCATCGACTGCGTATCGCCGCAGGACTTCGGGCGCAAGCCATTCATGACCTTCCTCATCGGCGAGTAAAGTATCACGATAAATCGAAGCCGTCCGGGGATCGATTGACTCAACACGTTCAATGAAGGATTTTGAAGTGCGCGGAAAGAATTCCTCGTGGCCGTACTGAACACTGGCCACCAACTCGCAGACCGTCCCCAGGCCGGCATGGTAGTCCCACAGCTCTCTCAATTCGATCAGCGGCTTGTCCCACAGTTCGTCCGGGTTACCGTTCAATTCCGTAACTCGTCTACGTAAAATGGCAGCGTGCTTGAGTTCGTTGGCGACGTACTCGGCCAGCGCATGCTGCAGCTCGAGATCGGGAACTTCCCTTATCCATCTGGCGCTGACTTCCCCCGCCCGGCGTTCCATGACCACCCCGAACTGGAGGCGCCGCAACACGACGGCCGCGGTCAACGGCTTTTCAGCGCCATAGCTTCTCCGCTCGGCGTTCATTTTGTTCCACGCTTCTTCTCTTTGCTCAGCTAAAAGTGCTAAAAATTCCTGCGGGTTTAACGCTGCCATCTTTCCTCCAAAGTGAGCGCATGGCGATTGACACGATCAGAGTTTTAGGCTTTAAGATTACAGGAAATTAAGCCGCTGTAAAGGCTACGGTATTTTACTCTCATGGATGCACACGAAGCTAAAGCTTACGTGGACAAACTTTACCAGGACTTGTACGCTCACTGGAAGAAACGGATTGAGCAAGGGCCGTTTATGACCGAGCTGCGAGAAGGGCGTCTTCCGTTGGCCTGCGTCCGTCGCTTCTTTAAGGACTGGGGGCTTTTCTCAATCGAAGTGGTTGCCCTGAATGCAGTCTCCTACCACATCCATCTCCCTTTCTTCATTCGCAACTTTGACCTGCTGCCCGCGTTTGCCGATAAGATTGCCGAGGAGCTTATCTCACCTCAGCCTCCGGGTCACACTTTGATTTTGCTAGAGACAGCAAACGCCTTGGGTCTATCGAAACAGGAACTCTTCGAACAGCCTGCCTCCGCCGCCGGACGCGCAATCAGCGACTACTGCAGACGGGTTTTCCAGGACGGCTCTATTGCCGAGTTGTGGGGACTGCACGCATACGAAGAAACGCTCGGGCACTGGTGTAAACAATGGGCCGGTGCGTTAACGGGCCGGTACGGACTGAGCGATAGGCAAGTGATCTATTTCACGGCACACGCCGAGGCTGATCTCGTCGCGCACGAAGACCACATGGGTCATGGTCCTTTAAACCGCATGATTCTGCAAAGAATCGTCGAACAAGGCCTCACCGACACCAGACTTGGATATGATCTCAGGTACTGCGCCTTCACGATGGTGGACCTCCATTCACTTATGGAGATAAATGCCTTGGAAAACCCCTATCCCACCTAATCGGCTGCTTCATTTATGAGTTCTTGTGGCGGGACGAACCCGTGGCGCAACGTGTTCTCCGATATCGTCCGCGGCTCAAGGAACTGGAGGAGGTAATCCGGACCACCCGCCTTGGAACCGATACCGGAGAGCTTGAGACCGCCAAATGGTTGCCGCTCTACCACGGCGCCGGTAATACCCCGATTGATGTAAAGGTTGCCGACTTGAAAGTCCCTGCGCGCCTTCTCGATGTGCGCGGGTGAACGCGAAAAAACACCGCCTGTCAACGCGAAAGAGGAATGATTCGCGATTTCCAAAGCATGATCGAAACTCTTCGCCTTCAGGACTGAAAGAACCGGTCCAAAAATTTCTTCCGTGGCCAAACGATGTTGTGGTGCGATGTTATCAAAGATTGCCGGCCCAATGAAAAAGCCGTGCTGCGCCGCTTCCCTCGCCAACAGACATCTCCCCTCCCTTTTGCCGAGTTCAAGAAAACCGGTGATTCGCGCGTGCGCTGCTGCGTCGATAACCGGACCGACAAAATTTCCGGGATCCTCCGTTGGGCCCATCTTTAAGCTCTTCACCGCCTCGATCAACCGCTCGAGCAGGCTGTCATACACTTCTTGCACCAGAATCAGACGAGAGCACGCAGAGCACTTCTGGCCCTGATAGCCGAAGGCGGATTCAACGATGTGAGACACGGCCTCGTCGAGATCGGCATCTTCGTCAACAATGATGGCATTTTTCCCGCCCATTTCGCATATAACACGCTTGACGTGCTGCTGTCCCGGTTGGGTATCGTGAGCGATGCGCAAGATTTCCAACCCAACCTCGCGCGAACCGGTAAATGCGATCAGATAAACGCCGGCATGCCGGACGAGACGAGCTCCTATATCACCGCCTCCCTGCAGAAGTTGGCACGCTCCTGCCGGCAGTCCCGCTTCCCGCAGAATCTCCATCATGAGCGCGCCGATTACGGGGGATTGTTCAGCCGGCTTTACCAGAGCGCAATTGCCCGCCACCAGCGCTGCCGCAGTCATCCCGGTTAAAATGGCCAAGGGAAAGTTCCACGGCGCAATTACAGCGGCGATGCCTCGAGGATCATACAGGTAGACGTTGCTTTCTCCCGGAATGGTTTGCGTGACCCGGGGCACGTCCAAGCGCAACATTTCTCGACTGTAATACTCGAGATAGTCGATCGCTTCGATCACATCTGCGTCCGCTTCGCGCCAATTCTTGCCGACTTCAAAAACTTCCCACGCCGCAAGCTCCATGCGCCGCCGTCTCATGATCTCCGCCGCACGCGCGAGAAGCTTAACGCGCTCGCGGACAGCGATTTGTCGCCACTTCGGCGCAAAAGCTGTCGCGGTGGCGAGAGCCCGTTCCACTTCCACAACTCCAGCCACAGGAACACGGCCAACGATTTCTCGTGGCGCCGCCGGATTCACCGACGGGAGCCACTCCTTTGTCGTGATTTCTTCGCCACCAATCCACAGCGGGTAGTCGCGCCCGAGTTTAGCTTTCGTTTTTCCGATGGCTTTGGCGAACAACAAACGATTTTCGGCTCGTGAGAAATCAACGGGAGCTTCGTTGCGAAAAGGCTGCGTCAGCGCGGTTTCACTTTGAGTCCGCTTTGCCGGGCGGGCGGGCTTGGAGTCTTTTGGCGGCGCCGGCGCCAAGATCAAACGCTCGACCTCCTGCTCCTCCACATACGTTTGGCGCAAGAAAGAGGTGTTCGATGTATTCTCCATCAAACGCCGGATGAGGTAGGCCATTCCCGGCAATAATTGCCCCACGGGAAGATAGATGCGCACACGCTGCCCGTTCTCGATGACCGCACGGCGGACCGGTTCGCCCATACCGTAGAGCATTTGAATCTCGTAGCCCTCATTGGGGATCCCCAGTTGCCTGGCTGTGACAATAGCATGCGCCAGGCTACGGATATTGTGACTGCCGAAGGCGGCATCTACGATTTCATAATTCTCCAACAGCATGCGCGACAATCTTTCGTAATTGGCATCAGTCTCAGTTTTTTCCGTAAAGACTGGAATCGGCCAGTTCTTTTGTTTGGCCCATGCAATCTCGCTGTCCCAGTAAGCCCCTTTGACGAGACGCACGCCAATGCGGCGTTTTTGTGTCCTCGCGGCGCCAATCAACCTGGCAAGGTCCTCTGCTGAATCGCGAAGATAGGCTTGGATGGCAATGGACAGATGGGGCCCGGTTTTGAACTCGGGATGTTCCAGCAGTTTTTCCAAAAGGGTCAAGGTCAGATCCTTGAACGCGAACTGTTCCATGTCCAAGGTGAGCGCAGCGTTGAGACGCTGAGCCTCGCGCAGTAGTGACTCTAGCCGTTGGCGGGTAACCGACTCGGTGTCGGGATCCAAAGGATCAAAGCGTGCGTACAGAGAAGAGACTTTGACCGACAGATGGACTCTCGGCAGCGGATTTGTGTCGCCTTGATCGATCTGTGGGATGAAAGGCCACTCGGCGGCCATTCCACTCAACGTTTGCAACAGACGACAGTAGCGACGCTCCATAGCGAGCGCTTCTTTGTCACTCACGGTCGCCTCCCCCACCACATCCAGTGTAAAAGCTGCAGGTTCCCGACGTAAGCCTTCGAGAACGGCTCGCATCGCATCGGGCTCTTCTTCAACGATGAAACGGCGCGCCAAGCGTGTCACGTTCTGACGCGCAATCGGCGCCAACAACCAGCCGGCGCGGAGCGCCTGTGCGAGAAAAACCAACCCACCAAAGGCATGATCGGTCCTGGCAAAATACTCTTCGAGGTGGCGGCCGATTTCCGCCGACGAATCCAGACTGGGGAGCACATCCACAAAACGAAACAGCGCGACTCTCAGCGCCTCGTCCGTAAGGGACCACTCGATCATTCTTCCCAGCCAGTCGCGTGATTCAAAGATGGAGGGCTTGTATCCTGCAGCCTGGCGGTAAAGCGACCGCGCCAGATCGGTGATGTCCTTTTCAAGAAGCGCGTGACTTTCCATAATGCGTCCGGCCGTCACCTGTATATCATAATACGTTCTGGTCCGGTTCTTAAGGTCGGTCTTGATAAAGTCGCCTCCTCTCCTCAGTAGACCCGGGAACCGGGTTGGCAGCATTAGAAAGAGCATGGCCGCTAGATTAGAAAGGTCGGCTTTGAACTCGAACCGTGGAATGAGCGGCTCGGAGTGAACGCGCAGCGGTGAGAATACGGCGAACCTGAGGCCAGGGCTAGCTGAAGAGAACTTTGGCTAGCTCCGAGCGGTACTTCTCGGTAAGGGGATGGCCGGAACCCAAAACATCGAAAATCTGAATCATGGCCAAGCGCGCACCGTCTTCGCGGAAGTGTCGATCGCTTTTAACAATGGTCAAAAACTCCGACAAGGCCTCTTCGTATTTTTCGCGCGCGGCGAGCGCCTGAGCTAGATTGAATCTCGCTTCCAGGTTCTCGGCATTTGCCTGGAGTGCCGCTCGCAGAACCGATTCATTCTGGGCGGCCCCCTGCTGCAGTTTTAGCAGCGCTATAAGCCTATCCGCTTCTTTTCGTTCGGCAGCGGAGAGCGGAATCTTTTCCAATGCTTCCAGGGCCGCCTCTCGGTTGCCTTCGTTCATCTCCAACCGCCCCAAACCGAGCAACGCCTTCGGATGGTTAGTCTCAGAAGCCAAAATGGCCTGATAAAGGTGCCTCGCTTCCGCAACTTTACCCTCAGACTCCAGCAAGACCGCTTCTTGAGCTTGTTTGTCCAACTCTGACGGAAGAAAACGTGACAGTATCTCGCGCACCATATGTTCCGGCAACGCACCGGTGAACTCCCCCGCAACTTCCTGGTCGCGAAACACCTTAACGGCAGGGATGCCTTGGATACCAAACTCCGCCGCTAGCGCTGGATTTTCATCGACATTCACTTTGGCCAAAATAAACGCGCCTGCGTACTCTGCCGAAAGCCTCTCCAGGAGCGGCCCCAGGACGCGGCACGGGCCGCACCACGGCGCCCAAAAATCGACCACAACAGGCAGGTCGCGGGAGCGTTCGATTACCGCTCTTTCGAAATCGTCCTCGCTAACGTCGATTGTCCATTGATTCATCATTCTGCACCTGAATTCAGTGGTCCACCGGTTTCCAGCCCTGTCAAACCGTGCCACTACGGGTGGTACCTATCTTTTGGCCAGTGCCGTTGAATCAAAGCTGGTCCCATTCAGGGTGAAACTGCGCTCGACCGGGGTTGGCTTGAGGATACTCTGCATTACGTAACAGCCATTCTCCGCGTTGCGCGCTACCGCGGCTACTTTCTCCGGCGGTTCGGCGGATTCAAGCTCGCAGCGTACCTCAAACCCCAAGCTTTCGGCCAGCACAGTTTCGCGCAGCACTGAGCCTTCGCTCTTGAATCGTGCCTTCACATGGACTTTGGCTTTGTCGATCTTGGTTTTCAGCATTTCCCCGTACCGGGAAATCTGTGTCAGGAGTCAAAATGCAAGTGAGAGCCCAAAATAAGCCAGCGGTGGCGGTGCCGTGTTGTCGCCTCCGGTTCGCTCCGCTTCATCGCAATAGACCGTGAACCCCCGGGCGCGCCCCTCCTTGCGCATCTTCTGCAACGTTTCAGCATCAGCTTCCAAAACTATCTCTCGCTTAACGTGTATGTCATCAACCATACAACCTCCACATTTGGCCTTGACGCTAAGCCGACTACCCCGGTAATGCAAACTCCTCATCGGCATTGAATGGAACCGAGCCCGTCGCGAACACGCCGTACTTCAAGGTTGCAAGTGCCGAGAGATCTAAACCATGAAATCCGCGATTGGAAATTCTCGCGCGGCCAGGGGGCGATCATGGTTCACGCTGAATGCCCAAAACACTGCGATCCGACTTACTGACGCCATACATTTCCAAATACAGGTCGAGCAGAGCCGCAAGCAACGCAAACACCACGGGTCCAAGGACGAATCCCAGCGCACCGAACACCGTCAAGCCGCCAAGTAGGCTGAAAAAAAGCAATAACACAGGCAATTTCAGTCGATTGCCGATAAACATCGGCTTGAGAATGTTGTCTACGGTTCCAACCACGCCGAGGGACCAGATCAGCAAGAGAACCGCTTGAACGATCTGCCCTTCGAGAAACATATAGATGGTGATCGGAACAGTGATCAACGTTGTCCCTCCTAACGGCAAAAGGGCGGCGAAAGCAGTCACCACGCCCCACAAGATTGCGTAGGGAACGCCCACTGCCCAGTATGCCAGGCCTGCAAGTAAACCTTGAATCATGGCGACGAGCAGGCACCCGTGGACGACCGCAACGACGGCATTAACGATATTCTGAAACAGACGCTCTTGATGTTGTGGGTCCATGGGGACAAGACGGCGCAATCGCGAACATATTTCCGGCCCGTCGCGCAGGAAAAAGAATGATGTTAAGAGGACAATTATAAAATTGGCGAAAAAAAGAAAAACATTCTGCGCTACTCCAGTGACCTGTGACACCAAAGCGGCTGAAGATAGCTGGGCTCCCTGGATCAGGATCTCGCGCCACTTGATTTCGAATTGAAGGTGTTCCAACTCCAAACCCAGCATTCCCCACCACCGAAGAAGCTGCTGGAGCCATGGCTGTTGTTTCCATACCTCAAGACCATCGCTACCGGCCAACCCACGGAGCGCTTTCACGAGGTCGATGACCTCCTCCGTTAAGAACGCCACGAGCCTGAACCCAGGCAACACGACAATCAGTGTAATCAGCAGGACAACGGTCAAGGAGGCAAGGCTTGCCCGACCCCTAAAAAGCTTCAGTAGAGCGGCGTGCACGGGATAAAAGATGACCGCGAGAATCGCGGCCCATGTGATTGCCTTCAGGAAAGGGCTCAGTATCAGGAAAGCCCCATAAAGGATGACCAGTAAAAGGCCAAAGAAAAAACCGGTCACGAGCCAATCGGACTTCATTTAACTACTGCATGCCTCGATCACTTGACACTATAGGAGGAACAGAGAAGGCTAGCAAGCTGAATCCGCAGTAGCATGTTTGCTGCAGGGGTGTATCAAAGCGGCTACGCTGCGCGGGTCAGGCGAGGCTCCAAGGATGCCGCACCTCGAGCATTTACCCTTGTAACTTCAATGGATTGCGAGAATCTTCTTGCGCCCGGGATCTGGCTTGCGCTTTGCTGTCATACGGGACGGCGCCCACTCCTTCGAGCCCCGGCAGGCTCACGGAACGGCATTAACGGTGCGCATCAAACACGGAACATGGTATCAGTATGGTTCAGCGGCGGAAGCATACCCGGAAGACGGCAGAGAAAGAAGCCAAATGGCCGACAAGCATGAAATTGACGACGCTGCCACCTTGGGCGAGGCCGCCGGGGGGCGACTGTTACGCCGCACGTTTCTTTTTGCGTTGCTCTTAGTGAGCCTCGGACTTGTGGCCAGCGGCGCCCTGGAACTTTATTTTGGTTATAGGGAGAAGATACAGGCACTTGGCGAGTTACAGCGGGAAATTGCCGAGGGCGCTGCTTTTAAGATCCATCAGTTCGTTCAAGATATTGAGAAAACGATGCGTTCGTCAACACAGACTCAGGAAATTGTCACCTCCGGTCTCACTCAAAACTACCGCTTCGAGCTCATCAAGCTGTTGAGGGTAACGCCGGCGATTACAGAAGCCGTCGCGGTCAACGACAGCGGCCGCGAACAGATCAAGGTCTCTCGGGTTAGAACCACTCTTCCCGATGATCTCAAGGACCGATCGACCGACGACGCTTTCCTGAAAGCGCGCAGCGGAAAGTCTTTTTTTGGTCCGGTGTACTTCGTGCGAAAATCCGAACCGTACATGACAATCGCCGTTCCCATCGAACGGTTCGCCGGCGAAGTGATTGGCGTGCTGATTGGTGAGGTGAACCTGAAGTATATTTGGGACGTGGTTTCGCTTATCAAGGTGGGAACGGCGGGGTACGCCTATGTCGTTTCGGATCAAGGCGATCTGATCGCACATCCGGACATCAGCTACGTCCTTGAGAAGCGCAATCTCAAGGACCTGGAGCAGGTCAAGGCAGCCCTGGCTAACCAGCCGGGTCCACTCACTGCCCAGCCCAATTTGATCGGTCAAAAAGTCCTGCCGGCTTTTGCTCCCATCGCTGATCTCGGCTGGGCCGTCCTGATCGAGCGGCCGGTCACCGAAGCTTATGCGCCTCTCTATGCCTCGACAATGAGAACAGCCCTGCTGCTGCTCGTCGGACTTTTGATGGCGCTGTTGGCCAGCTTTTTTATAGGCCGGCGAATCGTCGGGCCGATTGAGCTTCTGCGCCGTGGAGCGGCCCGTATTGGCAGCGGAGATCTGAACCATCGTCTGGTCATCAAAACCGGCGACGAACTGCAACAGCTGGCTCAGGAATTCAACAAAATGACCGCTCAACTTCAGGAATCCTATGCCAATCTGGAGCACAAAGTTGAAGACCGAACGCGCGAACTCAGCCAGTCACTGGAGCAGCAGACCGCTACGAGCGAGGTGCTCAAGGTCATCAGTCGTTCCGCCTTTGACCTTCAGACTGTGCTTGGAACTCTCTTGGAGAACGCCACGAAGCTCTGCGGAGCGGATCAAGGGTATATTCATAGACTGGACGGCGACACATACAGTCTCGCCGTAACCTATGGCGCCACGGCGGAATTCAAGCAGTTTCTCGAACAAAATCCCGTCCGTGCCGACAATCGGCACAGTCTGCTTGGACGGGTGGTAGCCGAGCGCCGTACGGTTCATATTCCGGACGTGTTGGCGGATCCCGAGTACAAATGGACCGCCGCTCAAAGGGCCGGAGGCTTTCGCACCCTATTGGGCGTTCCGCTGCTGAGAGAAGGCGTTCCGATAGGGGTGATTGTGATCTGGCGAAAGACTGTCGAACCTTTTACAGACAAGCAGATCGATCTGGTCACGACCTTTGCCGATCAGGCTGTGATCGCCATCGAAAACGTTCGGCTGTTTCGGGAGATCCAGGATAAGAACGATCAGCTGGAAAACGCCAACCGACACAAGTCACAGTTTCTCGCCAATGTCAGCCACGAGTTGCGCACGCCGTTGAACTCGATTATCGGGTTCACTCGGCTGGTGCTGCGCAAAACCGAAGGTCAGATTGAAAAACTCCAAAAGGAAAACTTGCAAAAGGTCCTGATCAGCTCCGAGCACTTACTGAACTTGATCAATGGGCTGCTGGACCTCGCCAAGATCGAGGCCGGCCGTATGGAGGTGTACGCGGAGACGTTCAATCTGAACGATGTGATCCGTTTGGCCACCTCAACCGTGGAGCCCTTGCTCAAGAACGGCCGGGTTCGACTCGTTGCGGAGGTGGCTCCCGACATCCCGCCACTGAAAACCGACCGCGACAAGCTCAAACAGGTGGTTCTGAACCTGCTGAGCAATTCCGTAAAATTTACCGAACATGGAGAGATCAAGGTGTCCGCGTCGCGCACTGACGGGACGCTCATATTGATGATTGCCGATACTGGGATCGGCATGAAAAAAGAAGTGCTCGATTATATTTTCGATGAATTTCGCCAGGCGGATATGTCGAGCACAAGAAGATACGGTGGTACGGGACTCGGATTGGCCATTGTCAAGAAATTCGTCAACCTCATGGGTGGAGACATTGAAGTTGAAAGCGAAGTCGGTAAGGGATCAGTATTTACCGTCACGCTGCCGATCGAGCTTCGACCGCATTAATACTTTTGGATTTTCAGCGCAGGAAGCGGACTGTCGGTTTTCGAAGGAACTGAAATCTAAGGATAGGTTCGTGAGTGTGCTCGTGGCTCGTGCTCGTTACGGACACGAATCACGAACACGTTAATGGAGATTCAACATGAGTAAACGACGCGATGATCACTGGAGTCGTAGAGAGTTTCTAGGCGTCGCCGGTCTCGCAGGAACTAGCGCTCTTTTGAGATTGCGGTCTGAGGCAATCGCCGCGGAGCCGCAACCAGAGACGACAAGGCTAAGGCTGGTTCGGACCACCAGCATTTGTCAGGCACCACAATACGTTGCCGAGGAATTGCTAAGGAGTGAAGGATTTACGGATATACAATACATCACAAAATCATCGCCGGGCGAAATCGGTAAGGCCTTGGCGTCAGGCGAAGCGAACATCAACTTGCACTTCGCCGGTCCCCTCATCCTTGCATTAGATGCGGGCGACCCAATCGTCATCCTGTCGGGGAGCCATATTGGCTGCTTCGAACTCTTCGGGACCGACAGAGTTCGCGCGATTCGAGATTTGAAAGGGAAGACTGTCGCCGTACCAGGGTTAGGATCTCCGCCACACGTCTTTCTATCAATCATGGCAGCGTACGTGGGGCTGAATCCCGGCAAAGACATCAACTGGATCACCCGTCCTCCGGCGGAGTCCATGCAACTGCTAGCCGAGTCGAAGATCGATGCCTACTTAGGCTTTCCACCGGAACCGCAAGAACTGCGTGCCAAGAAGATCGGCCATGTGCTGGTCAACAGTGTAGTAGATCGCCCGTGGTCTCAATATTTCTGTTGCTTGATTGCCGGAAATCGCGAGTTTGTCGAAAAATATCCCGGTGCAACTAAACGCGCCATGCGAGCGATTCTCAAAGCCGCCGACATCTGCGCTTTAAAGCCGGATCAGTCCGCCCGGTTCCTCGTCGACAAGGGTTTCGAGGCCGAATACGACTACGCTTATCAAACAATGAAAGAAATGCCGTATGGCAAGTGGCGCGAGTACGATCCGGAGGACACGGTGCGCTTCTACTCCTTGCGGCTGCACGAAGCCCGAATGATCAAGAACAGTCCGCAGAAAATTCTCGCCCAGGGAACCGACTGGCGGTTTTTGAGAGAACTGAAGAAAGAGTTGAAAACGTAAACAGTGACGGGTGAGGCGTGAGGAGTTAGGCGCGGGGCTGCTGAATGCTGACTGCTGATGGCTAATCACTTGGGAGAAGAGAGCACATGAGTCAACGACACAATGATCACTGGAGTCGACGACAATTTCTGAGCACGGCGGCGCTTGCTGGTGCCGGAGCACTCTTAGGATGGCAAAGCGATGGAATCGCCGCCGAGGCGCCGCCCGAGACGACCCGGATTCGGCTAATTCGGATCCCCAGTACCTGTCACACTCCCCAGTACCTCGCTGAGGATTTGCTGCGTAACGAGGGCTTTGCTCACGTCGAGTATGTTTCTCGGGCAAGCAGCGCCGACATCGCACCCGCGCTAGCGGCGGGTGAGGCGGACATCAACATGAACTTCGCCGGCCCAGTCCTCTTGAACCTCGACACCGGCCACCCGATCGTGGTGCTCGCCGGTGTCCACGTGGGCTGCTTCGAGCTGTTTGGAGGGCCTGGCGTCCGGGCCGTCCGCGACCTCAAGGGCAAGACGGTCGCCGTGGACGCGATGGGATCGAGCCAACACGTGTTCCTCAGCAGCATGCTTGCCAACGTAGGCATCGATCCACGCCGGGACGTGCGCTGGGTCACGCATCCCTCGCCGAAGCACATTGAGCTGCTGGAAACGGGAAAAATCGACGCCGTCCTGGCCTTCGCGCCCTGGCCTCAGGAGTTCCGCGAACGCAAGATTGGCCGCCTCGTGGTCAACAGCACGACGGATCGGCCGTGGTCTCACTATTTCTGCTGCATGCTGGTTGGCAACCGTGAGTTCGTTCAGCGGCACCCGGTGGCGGTGAAGCGTGCCATGCGGGCCATCTTTAAGGCGGCAAATGTGTGCACCGTCGAGCCCGAGCGAGCCGCCCGCTTTATGCTCGACAAAGGGCTCGTCCGTCGCTACGACCACACGCTGCGCACCATTCAGGAGCTCCCGTACGATCGTTGGGGGGAGTATGACCCCGAAGATACTCTACGCTTCTATGCCCTCCGCCTCCATGAAGCTGGCATGATCAAATCGAGTCCCCAGAAGCTCATCGCACAAGGGACCGACTGGCGATTCCTCAGGGAACTCAAGAAGGAACTGAAGGTGTAGGGATGAAAAACTGGAATCTCTGGCAAATGGGGGTTTTCATGCTATTGGCCTCGCTATCTTGGCCAACACATGCTGTGTGTCACGAGATCAAGGACAACCAGCGACTCTCAAAGATCGGGCCGGCGCCTGATTTCGCGCTGATCGATCAGGACGGCAAGCGCCGCGCGCTCAAAGATCTGCGAGGCAAAGTGCTAGCCGTCACATTTATCTTTGCGAGCTGCGCGGACACCTGTCCCCTGCTGACGGCGAAGATGGCCGGTATTCAGGACCGTCTTGGCAACGCGTTCGGTACGCAGGTCAATTTCGTGTCGATCACGGTGGACCCGGAGCGGGACACGCCGGAGATCCTCAAGCGGTATGCCGACGGTTATAAGGCGAATGTGGCAGGTTGGTTTTTTCTCACTGGTAGTCCGGCTGACATTCGCGGTGTCGCCAAGCGCTACGGCATCTACTACAAGAAAACGCCGCGTGGCGACGTGGACCATACGTTTTTGACGTCGCTTGTCGATCGGAGCGGGACGCTTCGCGTCCAATATATGGGAGTGCGGTTCAATCCGGACGAGATGCTGAGAGATTTGCAGAGCCTCGTGAACGAGGCGAGATCCTCCCAAGGGAAAAAGTGAAACGATTTGGATTATCATTGCCCAACCGAAGGCTATTAACCCGGAGCATTTTTAGCTCATTGCGGAAGCGCGAAGGACATGGAGAAATAAAAGTAGATAACTACTGCGAACTCCGCGTCTGTGTGGTGAAGATTGATCTGAAGATCACCAACGTTTGGATTTTTGTTTCGCAGGCCTCTTGGCGCGATAAAAAAAGGACGGCCTGAGTAATCGGCGTATGGCGGTAACGTCTCTATTACAGTACTTGCCTCACCTCATCGCGCGTGTGCCGGCGACGGTCCATGCCAAGCTTCTTTCCGCCTTCCTGGCTATCGTCCTGCTGCTTATTACGGTCGGTGCCATCGGCCTTCTCGTGCTGAACCACACCAACCGCCGCGCCAAGGAGCTGGTAGAACTCCAGCGCAAAATCGCCGCCTACCGCCAACTTCAGCACGGCACGACCGCACAGCTTTACAGCGTCACCTCCGCCCTCTTGGTCCCGGAAGAGCGAACGCTCGAAGCGACACTCCGTCAGCTCAACCAATTCGGCTACGACCTGGACCGACTTCAATTTGTAGCCAAAGACGAGGCCGAGTTGCTTGGCGAGGTCCGCAAAGACTACGACCAGTTCATCCGGATCGTGACCCAGGTGGTCGAGTTGATCCGCGACGGAAAGATTGCTGAAGGAAACCAACTTCAACACACTCGGGCCAATGCCTTGGCTGAACGCCTCGAACGCCGCATGAATCAACTTGTCAATAGGGCTGAAGCCGACATGGTCGCCAGCATCGAAACCAACCACGCGACCTACACGCACTCTCGTTGGATCGTCATTGGGTTTGCCGTTGGCAGCATCGCGCTGGCTTTGGTGCTCGGCTATGCGATGTCGTGGTCCATCGTCGCTCCGGTCAAACAGATGGGCGCGACATTTCAACAAATCGCGGCCGGAGATTTTTCACAGCGAGCCACCGTTCCGAACAGAGATGAACTGGGAACCCTCGCAGCCAACCTGAATCGGATGACCGAAGAACTGGGCGGATTGTATCGCCAAATAGAAACACGCAACCGCGAGCTGAGCGAGTCTCTGGAGCAGCAGACCGCGACGGGCGAAATACTGCGGGTTATCGCCGGTTCGCCTACCGATCTACAGCCGGTGCTAGATACCGTAGCCGAAAGGGCCGCCCTGCTTTGCGAGGCTACAAACGCGCAAATTTTCCGGGTCGACTGCGACTTTCTAAAACTTGCGGCGTGCTACGGACCGCTCCCGGCAAGCGACAACATTCCCATCGTCCGAAGTTCGTTGCTGGGCCGAGCGATTCTGGAGCGTCGAACGTTTCATATTGACGATTTGGCCGCAGCCGTCGAGACGGAGTTTACCGCCGCCAAGGAGGCTCAAGAACGCTTCGGACATCGAACAGTACTCGCGATACCGCTGTTGCGCGAGGGGGTCCCCTTAGGTGTAATCGGGATTCGGCGAACTGAGGTGAGACCATTTACCGACAAGCAAATCGCGTTACTTCAGACCTTCGCCGACCAGGCCGTCATTGCGATCGAAAACGTCCGCCTGTTTCATGAAATCGAAGAGAAAAACAAACAGCTCGAAGCCGCGAGTAAACATAAATCCGATTTTCTCGCTCAAGTCAGCCACGACCTGCGGACGCCTCTCAACGCGATTATAGGCTTTACCCGCATCGTGCTCCGAAAGTTGGAAGGTCAGCTGCCGAACTTACAGAAAGAGAATCTACAGAAGGTGCTGATCAGTGCCGAGCACCTTCTAGGTCTCATCAACGGTCTTCTCGACCTTGCCAAAATCGAGGCGGGAAAGATGGAGATGATCGCGGAGTCGTTTAGGATCGAGGATCTTATTAACATGGCCACCGGTACCGTCGAGCCTTTGCTCAAAGATCGCCGTGTCCGCCTCGTCAAAGAAGTCATGCCCGATTTGCCTCCGCTAAAGACCGATCGAGATAAGCTCAAGCAGGTTCTTCTTAACCTTTTGGGTAATGCAGCGAAGTTTACCGAGGAGGGAGAAATCCGTGTCTCGGCGCGGAACGGAAACGGAACGCTGTTGCTGGCGGTCTCCGACACTGGCATCGGCATGAAAAGAGAAGCTTTGGAGACCATTTTCGACGAATTTCGCCAGGCCGAGAAGACGACTGCAAGCAAATATGGCGGCACCGGCTTGGGTTTGGCGATTGTCAAGAAATTTACCAATCTGATGGGCGGTGAAATCAGTGTCGAAAGCGAATTCGGCAAAGGTTCGACGTTTACGATTACACTTCCCATAATTCTGAAGACCTGAGGCCATGCAAAGTTCGGTCAAGAAAAAATGAAAATGACAGGGAACCCAAAGACCTGGTTATTGTCCGGCCTGCTCGCGACTAGCCTGCTGTGGACAACCGGCCCGTCCGTGGCATTAGAAATAGGTGTCGAGCAATCATTCAAACGCTTTTGGCCGAACCCGTAGCGCCGATATGAGCGCAATGAGAAGGCCGGTGCGGTGCGTGGCGTCGCGAGGGCAAGCCGAACCTGGAATAAATACACCGGGATAAGGAGGCAGCATGTTGCGAAAAAAAATCTTGGTGGTTGATGATACAGAGTGGAACCGTGATCTGATTGTCCAGCTCCTGGAAGACGACTATCTGGTCTTGCAAGCGGTAGATGGAGCGGAAGGTGTCGCAAAAACTGAACAGGAAAAGCCAGATCTGATTCTGATGGACCTTGGCATGCCCGTAATGGACGGCTGGGAGGCCACCAGAAAAATCAAAGGGAATATTCAGTTGAAACACATTCCAATTATCGCGGTCACCTCACATGCCATGGTAGGCGACGAAATTCAGGCTCGGCAAGCCGGTTGTGATGATTACTTGCCTAAGCCCGTGGACGAAGACCTCTTGCTGGAAAAAGTAAGAAGGCTTATCGGGTGATCTGACTCGCTATGCTAATCATCATCGCTTGCAATGACGTCCCTCTCCGACAGCCTTATCGGAAGACACTGAGACGCGTTATCTGACGTGAGGGTCTGATGAAATCTTATTTCGCAATAATCGCGGTAGTAGTTTTGCTCGGGGCATGTGCGGCCTCTGCCTCGGCGCAACAGCCACCGAAGGTGTTTAAAATCGGCGTGCTGGTTTCGAGCACGCCAGCGTTGTATGCGCCGCGTGATGCGGCGTTTCACCAACGACTACGTGAATTGGGCTATCTAGAAGGAAAAAACGTCGTCATGGAATATCGCTATGGCGAGGGCAACGTGGATCGCTTTCCCAAACTCGCTCGCGATCTAGTCGCGCAAAAGGTCGATGTGATTGTCGCCGGCGGTACTGCAGTCGCGGTGGCCGCGAAGGATGCCACGGAGGCAATTCCGATCGTGGTGGCCGGCGCGGGCGACCTGGTTGAAGCTGGTCTCATCAAAAGCTTCATGTATCCCGGCGGCAATGTCACCGGCGTGGCGCGGATGTCCGCCGATTTTTTTGGCGACCGGATGAAGCTGATCAAACAAATACTCCCTGACGTAGGTCGAGTGGCGGCGCTTTACAATCCGCAGAATCCCGGGCATGGGCGCAGTCTCAAAGACGCCGCGCTCGGCGCGCAAGCCTCAGGACTGACGTTCCAGTCCGTTGCGGCGCGTAATCCCAACGAGATCGAGCGCGCCCTAGGCCAGGCCGTCAAGGGCCGCGCCGGGGCGCTTTTTATGATGGCCGATGCCATGTTCAACAGCCATGTTGCGCTCATTGCACAATCGACGATAAAACACCGGTTACCCGCCATCTACGACCGCACCGAATTTGTGGAGGCCGGTGGGCTGATAAGCTACGGCGCGAATCTCGCGGAGCTATCGCGCCGCGCGGCCGAATATGTCGATCAGATTTTGAAAGGAGCCAAGCCGAGCGATCTGACCCTGGTGCAACCGATGAAATTCGACTTAGCGATCAATTTAAAGACGGCGGACCAGATCAACGTCGTGATTCCGCAGGACGTGCTTAAGCGCGCTGGCACGGTCGTCAAGTAATCCAGAAATTAACCGATGGCTGAAAAGATTCTCATCGTAGATGACGAGCCTTTTAATTTGGACTTGTTGGAGCAAGAGCTCGGCGATCAGCACTACGTTATAGAGAGAGCCGGTGACGGCATCGAAGCATTGGAAAAACTTCCGGGCTTTATGCCGGATGTCATCCTCCTCGACTATATGATGCCGAAGATGAATGGGCTGGAAGTTCTACGGCATCTTCGCGCCAGCGACGGATACAAGGCTATTCCGGTGATCTTGCTCACGGCCAAGGCCAGTCAGAATGACAAAGTCAAGGGTCTGGATGCCGGTGCCGATGATTACATCACCAAACCCTTCGATTCATTCGAGCTCTTGGCGCGGGTGCGGGCGATGATTCGCATCAAGCAGATGCACGATGCTCTGGAAAAATGGAATGAGACCTTGGCCGATAAAGTACAGCAGCAAGTTGGCGAAATACAGCGCATGAACCGGCTCAAACGCTACCTCGCGCCGCAAATCGCCGAAAGCGTACTGGCAGAAGACGAGAATCTATTCAAAAGCCATCGGCGTGAGATCACGGTGGTTTTCATCGATCTTCGCGGCTTCACCGCTTTTTCCGACAGCGCCGAACCCGAAGAGGTCATGGACGTGCTGCGCGGTTATCACGCAGAGATGGGCAAACTCATTTTTGAATTTGGCGGCACCCTCGAGCGTTTCACCGGAGATGGCATCATGGTCTTCTTTAACGATCCTATACCTTGCGCCGACCATACGAAACAGGCCGTCCGGATGGCGATCGAGATGCAGGCTCGCATCAAACAATTGCGCCATGATTGGCTAAAAAAAGGCTACGAGCTCGACCTCGGAATAGGTTTGGCCGCAGGATACGCAACTCTTGGGAACATCGGTTTCGAAGGCCGCATCGATTATGGCGCCGTCGGCAATGTGACCAATCTTGCCGCCCGGCTTTGCGCCGAAGCCAATGGGGGTCAAATCCTCATCGATCGAAAGACCCTGACCAAAGTCGAAGATAAGTTTGCAGTCGAACCGCTCCAAGAACTCCGATTAAAGGGGTTTACACGCGCCGTCGCGGCCTTCAATATCGTCAAAACGAAATAAGCCACGGGCTCGATATTCAGTCCTCCATCGGTTATTTTCCACCCCTGGTCATCCCTGCCGTTCGACTCGGCTGTACAAGCCAGGCGCAATGACACGATAGAGATGAACTGGCTCGGCGACGTTTTTGAGAATGCGCTCGCCGATGCTTTCCAACACAAGGTGATCCTTGATCCTTTCGGCTGTCGCCGCGCTGACGAGAATATCACCTGGCTGGGCTTGTGCTGCAATTCGCGCCGCTACGTTAGTGACCGGGCCGCTGGCGGTGAACGTCCATCGTGATCCTGTAGCAGCGGAGAGCTTGGTTGCGCCCACGAGGGCAATTCCGCTATTGATCCCCATATGCAAAAATATCGGTTGGGAAAGATGCGCAAATTCCCGGTTCAGCTCCTCCACATGGCGGCAAATAGCGAGCGCGCTCCGCGCCGCGTTGACGGCATGGTCACTCTGATGCCGCTCGCTTTGAAATATCACCATGAGTCCGTCCCCCGCTGTTTCGTTGATGTCACCTCCATGTCCATGAATGATTTCCAGGAACGCGGAAAAGTAGCTCTGCACAAGCCGGTTGAGCTGTTTCGGCTCCATCTTTTCCGAGAGCCGGGTGTAACCGGCAATGTCTAAAAACACCACAGTTACATCTCTTTCGCTCTTCTCGAGCTCGGTGGCGTCGGGATTTGCTTCCAATAATCGCTTCACCGACTCCGGTACGAATTTGGACAATTCTCCCTTGAGTTGCTCCAACAACTCGACCCGCTGCATGGATTCTCGCAGGCTCGTGAGGGTCTCGTCGAGCGTCTTGTTCTTGATCTCAAGGTCCTCATACGCCTGCTTCAGGCGGCCGTTCATGTCGTTGATTGCCGCGCCGAGCTGGCCGATTTCGTCTCTACTAGTCACGTCTACCCGACTGGCAAAGTTGCCCGCTCCGATCTGTCGCGCCACCGAGGCAACGCGCGCCAGCGGGACCAGCACGACCTGCCTCATGAACATGAGGAGCGCAAGCGCCACGCCAACAATGGTGATCAGGGCGATGCTCACCTGGCGATTTCGTGCTGTCTTCAACTCGGTCTCGAGGCCTTCGAGGCCGAGGCTGATACGTAAAACGCCGCGCACGCTCTCCTCGCTTCCGTGACACTCGTGACACTCCTTGACATTTCGTAGCGGCCGAAAGAACGTCAGGACCCGCCGTCCATCCATTGTCTCCTCGACCTCCTGGGGTTGTGCGGTCTCAACGGCGCGCGTAAAGAGTGGGTGTGTCAACCGTGCGCCCGGTTGGCGCGCCATCTTGGAGATACGCTCCACCAGATCAGCGTGAATGTAGCCGGCGAATTCCAATTCTTTCGCGGTCTCCAAATCCGAAAAGGCCTCAATGCCATTGCGCCGGTAGACCTCCAGAAATTGTACTTCCTTCAGATGGGACTTGAGTTCCTGGACGAGCCGCCGAATGATATCAGGCCTCCCCTCCAGCATGCCATTTTCGATGCTAGCCATAATCGAACTGGCAAACAGACGGGCTGTTTGTCGGTGCTTGTCGATGCGATCCTGCTTCTCTTGCTGGATGTTCAATAGGAGGAGAGTGCCGAGGCCGGCGATTAAGATCGTAACGATCAGAAGGGTTACTTTGACAGACAAACTCCCACGTAATCGCTGCATCGACTGTCCACCGAGGACCCAGGACATAAACCACAATGCAACCGTTGTAAAGCGGTTGGTTGGGATATACACGAATGACTGCTTTTGCTAAGCTCTCTCTCCGGCCGGATGGGCCGGATTGGTTTTGAGGCTGCGGAAATGCCCCACAAAGTCTTACTCGTCGATGACGAGCCGTTGAACCTTGACCTACTGGTGCAAGAGCTGGCGGACCTCGGCCATCTCACCGCTACAGCCGGCAGCGGGCTGGACGCCTTGGCCCAGGTCGATTCTTTCGTGCCTGACCTCATCCTTCTGGACTATCAAATGCCCGGGATGAGCGGGATTGACACGCTCAAGGAACTGCGTAATCGAGGCAAGGATCTGCCGGTCATTATCATGACCGCCTACGGCACAATCCAGCGCGCCGTTGAGGCGATGAAAGCGGGCGCGGATGATTTTATCACGAAACCTTTTGATCCGGAGCACCTTGCGCTGGTCGTTGCCAAGGCCTTGGATCGCATGCGGCTTGAATCCACTGTCGAGTGCTTGTCTGCCGAATTGGGCGAACGCTACCGTCTTGTTCCAGGGACAAGCCGGCTGATGGAACAAACTGTTGAAGAGGCAACAAAGGCGGCCGCGAGCAAAGCCACCGTGCTCCTCTTGGGGGAGAGCGGAACCGGCAAAGAGCTTTTTGCCCGCTCGATTCATGCTTGGAGTGACCGAAAACGCAATCCGTTCGTGCCGATCAACTGCGTGGGGCTATCGAAAGAACTTCTGGAAAGCGAACTTTTTGGACACGAGAGAGGCGCGTTCACAGGCGCTCACCAGCTCAAACGGGGGAAAATGGAGTTGGCGGACGGCGGAACCGTTTTCCTCGATGAAGTGGGCGATATTTCTCCAGAGCTGCAGACAAAACTGTTGCGGTTTCTTCAAGAACGGGAATTCGAGCGCGTTGGCGGAACTCAGGCGATCGGCGTCGATGTGAGAATTGTTGCCGCGACCAATCGTGAGCTTGAACAGGCGGTTAAGGCTGGACAGTTTCGTGAGGACCTTTATCACCGGTTGAACGTAATCGCGCTTACTCTGCCACCACTGCGGGCAAGGAAAGAAGACATTCCGCTGCTTGCCGACTACTTTCTGCAAAGATTCGCACAAGAAACCAAAAAGCGCTTTGCGGATATTACGACGGATGCTCTGGAAAAATTGCGGCAGTATGACTGGCCCGGCAACGTGCGCGAGCTGGCAAACGTCATTGAACGAGCCGTGGTTCTCGGTGATGGGCCCGTGCTTACAGTGAACCACCTGCCGTCCAGAGTCGCCGTGACACCTATCGAGAGCCGCTCGGCAACCGAGCGCTACCATGAAACCCTCAACTCATATCGGAGAGAATTGATCATCAAAGCCTTGCGCGCGGCACACGGCAATCGCGCAGCCGCGGCAAAAAACTTGGGCCTTCACCGAACGCATCTGCTCAAGCTGATCAAAGCGCTTGGTATCGAATAGCCTCTTGTCGACAGTAATAAAACACTCTCTTACAACCAGTCACTGGATGCGTTTGGTCTTCCTGGTAAGCACAAGTTTTGCGTAAAATTTTTGTAAAATGCTATTTTTTTCTTGACATACAATTTCTTGTATCGTTATAATTCCTTCACGTACAAAATATGGGAGGGTTTTCAGTATTAACTTCTCTTCGCCTGAGTCCCGCAGTTGATTTCATGAACCACACATTTAGCCCACCCAGGAATCTAAAAGGAGGTGCCTATGGCAGCCAAGAAAAAAGCCAAGAAGAAAGCCAAGAAGAAAACCAAGAAGTAACTCAGTTTTGTGATGTGAGGTAGTGGTGGTGAATTAAACCCTCCTTGATCCCTCAGGCGCCTAGATAGCTGTTCTGGCTATCGGTAAAAAACAGCCCCCCGGTGACGCACCCCCGGGGGGCCTGTTTTTTTGCACATCGGCAAGTCATACTCGTATAGCTATGCATCGATCGCTTGCCGGGTTGCCCGCGGATCATTACCCACCGGAATCGCTCAAATTCAGATCTTCGATTGTGTTCGTGCATGGCCTGTGGACCGGCAGCTGGTGCTGGCAGACGTGGGCTACGCATTTCTGCAATTTGGGATGGGATTGTTTTGCAATTAATCTGCGGGGCCGTTTCGGACAAAATCCGCTTGCGGAGCTACAACGACTAAGTTTCGCGGATTGCATACGGGATTTAGCCGCGGCTCTTAAAAGTTTTGCCTTTCCTCCTGTTGTTGCTGGGCTGAATTTGGGCGCCTCCCTGGCACTGCAGGCAGCGCAACTGGCGGATGTATCCGCCGTGGTCCTTGTCTCGCCCGCTCAGTTGCGCGGCGTCAAAGTTGCTCGATCTCGATCGCTCCGCCTGCTATGGGTTAAGTATTTTATGCTCATTTACCTGCGTCGGCCGTTCCGTATCGATCAGAAGGACTTCAGCAATTATTTCTTGACAGGTCTGCCCGCAGGGAGCATTTGCCAGCGAACGGTTCCCGATTCCAGCCTTCTCGTGCGGGAGTTCTTTGCGCCAACCGCGGCGATCCGCCGCCACCCGCTGACTTGTCCGACCCTGGTGCTGGCGGGAAGCGATGATTCCATCATACCCGTCGCTTCACACAGAGAGAGCGCCGACTGGCTGGGCGCAGACCTGAAAGAGTATCCGTCTCAGGGCCACTGGCTGCTGGAGGCGGACAGTGAAACCGTCGTACGGAATGTTCACCGCTGGTTGGTTCATACGCTCGGGGACAAGATCATCCTAACCGATATCGGCTAAAGCTTTCGTCCGATAACGCTTTTCCGGCTGGTTGTATAAGCCATCTGGCATAAGCGTATACCTATGACCGGTATTGCTTACGCTAGCCGACTTCGATACATTCTTCGCCATGCGGTGGTTTTCCCTTAGAGTGCTTCTGTGTTCGCTGATCATTATGGTTTTCTGCAGCACCTTACCGGCTTGGTCGCAATCAAAGATCAACTACAAGGTCATTCCGAATCTAGAGCCGATGCGAGACAACTCCCCGACGCCCGATTTTACCTTGCCGGACCCGCAGGGGAAAAAAGTCTCCTTGAAGGATTTCCGGGGGAAAATTGTTTTTTTGAATTTTTGGGCGAGCTGGTGCGTTCCTTGTCGCGAAGAAATGCCGGCTATGGAACTGCTTTATCAGGAGTTTAAGGATAAAGATTTCGTCATTGTGGCCGTCAATGTCAAAGACCGCAGGCAAGCCGCGCTGAACTTCATTCAAGAACTCAAGTTGACCTACCCTGTTGTGCTGGATCCCGAGGGTAACGTGGGACTTCTCTACGGCGCCTGGGGTCTGCCTACGACTTACCTGATAGGACCTAAAGGCGAAGCCCTCGCACGGGCCTGGGGTCCCGCGGAATGGTACGGTCCTACCGCGCGCCAGCTGATTCAAGATCTCGTCGATGGCAAGAGATGACCGACGTTAATATCTTTGTCGCCTTCGTCGCGGGAATTTTTTCCTTTTTATCCCCCTGTGTACTTCCCTTGATCCCCTCATATCTCTCTTTCGTATCGGGCGTCTCCCTCGATGAGATGCGCGGCGATCGCGCATTAAGCCGTGTACGGTGGCGCGTAGCTCTAAATTCACTTGCTTTTATTCTCGGCTTCTCGCTTGTCTTCGTTTCGTTAGGCGCGTCGGCAAGCTTTCTTGGCAGCCTGTTCTTGGGTTACCGCAATGCGATTCGTTTGGCGGGTGGATTATTTATTTTGCTCGTCGGATGTTATTTGATCGGACTTTTCAAAATTCAAGCCCTCGAGCGCTACGTCCAGTTTAATTTGAAAGACAAGCCTGCCGGGTATCTGGGATCGGTCCTGGTCGGCATCACTTTTGCCGTTGCGTGGACACCTTGTGTCGGACCCATTCTGGGAGCAATACTCGCCCTGGCCGGCACATCGGTCGAAATCGGTCGGGGCGTTTTTCTCCTTTCCGCGTATGCTGCCGGTTTGGCTCTGCCTTTTTTTCTTAGCGCAGTGGCCATCAACTCGTTCTTCCACTTGTCAGAGGTCTTCCGTCACTATGTCCAAGCCGTCCACATCGCCGGTGGGGTTTTGTTGGTCATCGTGGGGCTGCTGCTCCTTACCGATACCATGACATTGGTCAACATATACGCTCTTCGCTTCACCCCGGAGTGGCTGCTCAAACGACTCTAGCGCCTTAACTCTCCTCAATTTTGCTCCTCCGGCCTGATTGACTCTCAGGGCATGCCTTTCGACTGTGCTGGGCGGATGGTGTTTTCAAACGGGAATTGCGAATCGAGCTTTGCTCTTCTCCCCGGCCTTCGGCGCGACGGCCAGCGGCGATGCCGTTCCGGAATTTGATTTGATTTCGGGCAGATGCTACTTTTTTCTGACTCCGATTTGCTTCGTCGCACTAGCCGAATGCAAACCCCGGATCGGAATGGAGTCCCACAACATGGAAGAACAGATTCGGCTCATCCTGAAGGCTCTGGGGGAAGATCCGGACCGCGAAGGACTGGTCAAGACGCCAGGTCGAGTCGTCCAGGCGCTAACATTTCTGACTCAGGGCTACAAGACGGATCCCGAAAAGGTGATCAACGACGCCCTGTTTACGGAAGACTATGAGGAAATGATCGTGCAGAAGGATATCGACTTCTATTCTCTGTGCGAGCATCACCTGCTTCCTTTCTTTGGCAAAGCGCACGTCGCCTACATACCGCATCACAAGATTGTCGGCATTTCGAAGCTTGCCCGCCTGGTCGACGTTTACGCGCGGCGACTGCAAGTTCAGGAGCGACTGACGAATCAAATCGCCAACACAATGATGGAAAAACTCAGCCCGTTGGGCGTAGCGGTGGTGATCGAGGCCGAGCACCTGTGCATGAGAATGCGCGGTGTGGAAAAACAGAACTCATTGATCATCACGAGCACCTTACTCGGCGCCTTTCGCACTCGGCAGGAAACGCGCAATGAATTCATGAACCTAATTCGGCCAAGAAATTGAAGGTTGATAATGGAAATCAAGTTCAAGGACGCAAGCATCGACAACATCAGGGCCGATCTCATGGTTTTGCCGGTGCAGGAGCACAAACTGGACGAACGCCCTCTTGAGGCTGTCGATCGACGCCTCCGAGGAAAACTCATAGCGCGCATCCGGGCAGGGACATTCACGGGCGCCGAGGGCCAAACATTGCTCTACCCCACCAGCGGCATGTTGCCGTTCGCTTACCTTTTATTGGTAGGGATCGGCAATTCGAGAGACTTGTCGGTCGATACCTCGAGAAACGCCGCGGCACGAGCCAGGAAAGAAGCGTCGGCAGTCAGCGCACAACATATCGCCTTTTTTTTCCTCCCGCCGGCTGACGAAGCGGAGCATGCTGCGGCGATCCTGGAAGGCATGGCTCTGGCCGCGTATCAGTTCAATAAATATCGCGCCAATTCCAGGCCGCCCGTGGAAGTGAAAACCCTTACGCTGTTCAAACCCGGTCTAAAACACAGCGCGGCAACCAAAGCGACCATTGATGAGGTCCAAGCGGTTCTACCCGGGGTATTTCTGACCCGCGATCTCGTCAATGAGCCGCCTTCCGTGGCTACCGCCCATTTTTTGGGGGAACAGGCGAAGCGCTATTGCCGCGGTCGCGGTCTGTCAGTGGAAGTTTGGGGAAAAAACAAGATCCAAGCGATGAAACTCGCCGGTCTCCTCGCCGTCAACCGCGGCAGCCACGAGGAGCCGAGGTTTATCAAGATTCACTACCAACCGTCGCGCAAAGCACGCAAAAGGATTGCCTTGATCGGCAAAGGAATCACCTTCGACTCGGGCGGCCTATCTTTGAAGCCGGCCAAGTCGATGGAAACCATGAAGCTGGATATGTCAGGGGGCGCAGCTGTGATCGGCGCTATGAGCCGGCTACCCTATCTGCAACGCGATATCGAGGTAACCGGCTATGTCCCAACGACCGACAATCTTCCGGGCGGCAATGCGCAGAAGCCCGGCGATATCATCCGTTATCTCAATGGCAAGACCATTGAGGTTCTTAACACGGACGCCGAAGGGCGTTTAATTTTAGCCGACGCTCTGGCGTTAGCCGCCAGGGATAAACCCGATTACATGATCAATTTGGCGACTCTAACGGGCGCCTGCGTCGTAGCGTTGGGCCGCGATGTCGCCGGCCTGTTCAGCAACGATCAGGCGTTGTCAGACCAACTCATGCGCTGCGCCCGCCAATCGGGGGAGAAACTTTGGCCTTTGCCTTTGGTCAAAGAATATCGGGAAGAGATCAAGAGCAGTGTTGCGGATATGAAAAATATCGGCGGTTCTCATGGCGGCGCTATAACCGCGGCTTTAATCCTGCAAGAATTCGTCGATGGTCTCCCCTGGGCCCACCTCGATATCGCCGGCCCGGCGTTCGCCGAGAAAGACAGTCCCATCTGCCCCAAAGGCGCAACCGGATTCGGCGTGCGCACACTGCTCAAATTCATAGCGAGTCTTTAAGGAGGCTACTCATGACAAAAGTAACCGAAGTTGGCGACAGTAATTTCGAAACCGAAGTGATTCAATCGACGCTTCCCGTACTGGTGGACTTTTGGGCGCCCTGGTGCGGTCCATGTAAGTCCATTGCTCCAATCGTCGAGGAATTGGCGGTTGAATATGAAGGTCGCCTGAAAATCGCGAAGCTCAACGTGGATGATCATCCCGCCACCGCGTCACGCTACGGCATCCGCGGCATTCCCAATCTGATCATACTCAAAGGCGGTGCTGTCAAAGAACAAATTGTCGGGGCAGTGCCGAAGTCGCGCCTGATAAGCGCGATCGAAAAAGCCATCCAATAGCAGAACGGAGTGTTGGAGTAATGGAGTCATGGAGTGGTGGGTTCTGGGTTCTTCGCCCAATACTCCAACGCTCCAGTACTCCACCACTCCAATTCAGAAGACATACCGTCGCATGCTAACGTTGATCATAATACCTACGGCAAACATCATCGAGGCCAGCGAAGAACCGCCGTAGCTCACCATTGGGAGCGGAACCCCGACCACGGGCATGAGACCCGAGACCATGGACACATTGATCACGACATGCCAAAAGAAAATCGCCGCCATGCCAAACACCAGAAGCGCGCCGAAGCGATCTTTGGCGCGCTGGATCAGTCTGAGGGAATAAGCAATCAGCGCGAAGTAAAGAAGCAGTAAACCTACCGCACCCAAGAAACCCCATTCCTCGGAAAAGACCGAAAAAACAAAGTCTGTGTGCTGGGCGGGCAGAAAATCGAGCCGGTTCTGTGTTCCTCCCAAAAAACCTTTACCCAAAAGCCCGCCGGAGCCGATGGCAATTTTCGATTGAATCACATGGTACCCGGCTCCCAGCGGGTCCCGGTCCGGATCGAGAAAAGTCAGAATGCGCCCCTGTTGGTAGGGCTTCAAAAAGTGCCAGCCGAGCGGGAGAAAAGCAACACCCGCGCTCACGAGCCAGAGAAAGGATTTTAGCCGGAGACCGCCCATGAGCAACATGCTGAGAAAAACAATGCCTAACACAATGGCAGTGCCAAGATCCGGCTGCACCAATGTGAACAGAATAAGCGGGATCGCCAGCGCAAAGGGCACCCATAGCTCGCGCAGATAGTACCCTCGCGGCTGTTCGGCATCCTGCAAGTATTTCGCCATCATCAAGACGATTGCGAGCTTCGCCGGTTCCGAGGGCTGGAGCCGGAACAAACCGAGGTTGATCCAGCGCTGGGACCCACCCCCCGAATGCCCGATAAACAAAACTAAAACAAGCAGGCAAAGAATGACCGCATAAAATGGATACGCCAACCGGTCTATGTAGTGGTAGTCGAAGGAAAAGGCCGCAAACATCACGATCAGGCCGAGGCCCAACCAGATCATCTGCCGTGTCGGCAAACCGCCCGCGTGCTGTTCGGTAATATCATAATTCGCGCTATAAATCGTAGCCACCCCGATCGAAACCAAAGCGAGCGTGAGGAGAAGCAGGTTCCAATCGAAGTGGGAAACTAGGCGACGATCAATTTGCACGGCTGGTCCTTATTACGCCCGCTTGTTGTTGTCCCGCAGGCCGGTTCTGCAATTCGATAAATTTTTCGATTACTGGTTTTGCCAGAGGCGCCGCCATCGAGCCTCCGCCACCGCCATGCTCCACCAGGATGGCCACAGCAATCTGTGGATTGCGGGCCGGTGCATAGGCAACAAACCACGCGTGGTCGCGATGAAAGTGAGCGAGCTGTTCATTCTTGAGATAGGCACCTTTCATCTCGATGACCTGCGCCGTTCCTGTCTTGCCGCCAATTTCCACTAAATTAGACCTTGAGGCTCGACCTGTCCCCGTTGCACCGTGCACCACATCCAATAAGGCGTTATGAACCCGCGCCAGGGTTGAAGACTTGAGCTCAATTTTACGAATAACCTCCGGGCCATACTCGCGAATAATCGCGCCATCTACGGACTCTACCTTGCTGACGATCCTCGGCCGATACAAGGTCCCCCCATTGGCAACCGCTGCCATGAGGTTGGCCATTTGCAATGGCGTGGTCGTTAAATAGCCTTGCCCGATAGCTACCGAAAGCGTTTCGCCGGGAAACCACGGTTGGCGAAACCTTCGCCGCTTCCATTCGCTATCCGGGACCAGGCCGCTGCGTTCATCATCGAGCGCTAAGCCCGTTTTTTCGCCCAAGCCAAAGGCACGCGACCACTTGGCAATGTGATCGACGCCCAACCGCGGCCCGAGTAGATAAAAATAAACATCGCAGGACTCCACGAGAGCTTTGTGGAGATCGACGTAACCGTGTCCTTCCTTTTTCCAGTCACGAAACCGGCGATTGCCGAATACATGATATCCGGGATCAAAGACGCGCACATCCGGTTGAAGCACCCCTTCTTCGAGCCCCGCAATTGCCGTAATAATCTTGAACGTAGAGCCGGGCGGGTATTGGCCTTGTGTCGCCCGATTATTGAGCGGGCGCATGGGGTCGTTCACCAAAGCGCGCCATTCATCGGTTCTGATGCCGCGCGCGAAAGCGTTTGGATCGAATGCCGGCGTACTGGCCATCGCCAGAACTGCCCCGCTACGCACATCGAGAGCGACAATAGTCCCTTGCTTTCCTTCCAGCGCTTGAAAGGCGGTCTGTTGAAGTTCGCGATCAAGAGTCAAATGAACGGTGTACCCCGGAACGTCCACCACTTCGTGGAGCACGCGTATGCGCCGTCCGACCGCGTCCACCTCCACTTGCTGGCCACCGCTTTGGCCGCGCAACACCTCTTCCCATCTGCGTTCCAGCCCGTAGTGGCCGATTTCATCCCCCAGAGTGTACCCGTCGTGTCTTAACCTCCTCAATTGTCGCGGCCCGATTTCGCCGAGATAGCCCAAAACGTGCGCAGCCATTGGCCCGTCCTGATAATTGCGCCGTGGGCGCACGCGGAGCGAGACCCCGGGCAGATCCAGCTGGTGGGTCTCAACGGCGACGATGGTGGGCCAGTCAACATCCCGTCCCAGGACGATTTCTTCAAAAGCATTTCTTTTTGTATTGTCCTGCAGTACGGTCAGCAGCTCCTGCTCATCGCGCCGTAAAAAACGCGCCAAAAGGCGCAGCGTCCTTTCCGGATCTCCGGCATCCTCAGGGGTAAAAAACAGGTCGAAAGATGGCCGGCTGTCAACGAGCAGCTCGCCCCGGCGATCGAGAATCATTCCGCGGGTGCCGGCAATCCGATTGATGCGAATACGATTGTTCTCCGACAACGATGCAAAGCGCTCGCCCTGAGCGATTTGGAGAGTGAACAGCCTCGCGGTCAAGCACAAGAAAGCGATGGTTATCAGAACCGAGAGCAGGCGAATTCGCGCGCGCAGTTCCGGCGCGCCGTCTTGCCTGTTGATATCTGACAACAGAGTCATTTTTTACTGGGCGGGAGCACCGAAATGCTCAACATAGGTCTGACCGCGGCGCAACATGGCAAACACAAATGGCGCTACTGCAGCTGCAATTAGAGCGTCGAGCACAAGGGTTCGTAGCGCACCCGACCAGAACGCTTCTGTATTTAAAAAAATCATCCATACCAGCAGCAAAGCGACCCCTTTCACCAGGGACGCCAGTAGAACCACTACGGCGCTCACCATCGGGTGATGAATCCAGATAGAGCGGGAGGCTAAATAAACCGTCAAAAAGACCACGGACATGGCAAAAGCATTGATGCCAAGAATTCTGCTCGAGACCGCGTCGACTGAGTAACCCAGAACAAAAGTGACTAGCGCCGCTCCGACTGTTGGGTAATGCAGACCCCAGTATACACAAAGAACCAGGAGGAGATCCGGCACGATTGGGCCCAAGGGCAGGAGATGCAGGAAAGTGGTTTGTAAGAGAACCAGAACAATCCCCAAGCCAAAAAAGAACAAAGACAGCTTCATTGAATTGGAGCCTTTTGTCCTCGACCGCCCTTACGGGTTGTGTTGATGTTCATCGGCAGCGACGACCAGTACTTCCTCGACTCGAGAAGGAACCACCGCGGGAGCGACTTCTATCAATTGGAACAGTCCCAGTTGCTGTTTTTCCACCCTTGTCACAGTGCCGACCAGCAGGCCTTTCGGGAAGACCCCGTCGACGCCGGAAGTGAGCAGACGATCTCCTTCTCTCACGTCTTCGGTGCGCTTGACGTATTTCATAATTGTGCCGTTATCGAGCGAACCGGAGACGATGCCTCGTGTTCTGGTGCGCTGCACCAGTACATCAACGCCGCTGTTGGGATCGGTCAGCAGCAAGACTTTGGCGTTGTGTTTAGTCACGGAAACAACCTGTCCGAGCACTCCCAGCGGTGTCACGACGGCCATGCCCTTTCGCACCCCGTTGACACTGCCCCGGTCGAGAAGGGAGCTCTGAAACCAACTGCTGGCGCTATTGGCGATGATAGAGGCGGTGACTGATCCTACCGGAAGACGCACACGAAATTCTAATAGCTCCTGTAATCTCTGATTGGTCGCCTCGGCCTCCAATAGCCGATTTCTTTCGGCTTCCAGTTCTTGCACGCGGCTTCTGAGGCGCTCGTTCTCCGAGCGCAGGCTTGTCGCGGTCGCGAAGCCTCTCTGGATCTCGGCACCCCACCCGGTAATCGTCTGCGCGCCCAGGTGAAGCGGGCGCAGGAGCCAGAGCAATGCCGGACCAAGCGGGTCGTGATGGAGTTGCCCGCGTGCGGCGGCTGTGACGATATAGAGAGACACCAAAAGGCAGAAACAGGAACTGAGGACAACTTGGTTTTTTCGAACAAACGGGAGCATGAATGGCTCAATAGCCGGCAACCGGCGGGATGCCCGGCCGGTTCATCTGTATCATCTAATGGACCGCCACCTCCCGGAGGAGCGAAATCTCGTCCAGTGCCTTCCCGGCGCCCATCACGACAGCCGTCAGGGGATCGTCCGCCATCATCACGGGCAAACCCGTCTCTTCCCGGATCAAAATATCCAGATTTCTAAGAAGCGCCCCCCCGCCGGCAAGGACAATACCGCGATCGACGATATCGGAAGCGAGCTCTGGTGGAGTTCTTTCTAGCGAGAGGCGCACCGCCTCGACGATTTGATTGATCGGTTCAAGCAGTGAATCGCGGATCTCCTCGTCCGTGATGACAACGGTCTTCGGCACACCCGCAACCAGGTCGCGCCCCTTGATTTCCATAGTCTGAACCTCATCGCTTGGGTACGCGGAACCTATCGTAATCTTGATGAGCTCAGCAGTGCGTTCGCCGACGAGAAGATTGTATTTTCGCTTGATAAACTGAGCAATCGCTTCGTCCATCTTGTCTCCGCCCACTCTGACCGAGCGCGAAAAAACAATTCCGGATAGAGAAATGACCGCAACTTCGGTGGTCCCGCCGCCGATATCCACGATCATATTGCCGGTAGGTTCGGTAATTGGCAGTCCGGCGCCAATGGCCGCGGCCATTGGCTCCTCGATGAGATAGACTTCCCTGGCTCCGGCAGACTCGGCCGACTCTCTGACGGCTCGCTTCTCGACTTCGGTAATGCCGAACGGCACCCCAACAATGATCCGTGGCCGCACCAGTGTGCGCCGATTGTGAACCTTTTGGATAAAGTACCGCAGCATCGCCTCGGTGATCTCGAAGTCGGCGATGACACCGTCCTTTAAGGGACGTATGGCTACTATGCTGCCGGGCGTGCGGCCCAGCATCCGTTTTGCTTCGGCGCCCACCGCAAGAACCTTCTTGCCGACACGCTCATTGCGCTGTTGAACCGCCACTACCGAGGGCTCATTACAGACGATGCCCTGGTTTTTTACGTAGATGAGGGTGTTGGCGGTCCCAAGATCGATGGCAAGATCGTTGGAAAAAATGCCAAAAAGGGCATCCAACATTACAAAACTCCTTGCGATTACGCGTGAACAGGATTTAAGCTGGCCAAAAATAACAGATTTACTGCTGCCAAGCAAGGTAATGAAAAAACAAGTAAATTCGTGTAGTGAAATATTCCGTTCGTTGCATTAGCGACACCCTTTCCCTATGATTAAAAGACCGTTTTACGGATAATAGAAGCGAAAGGCTGATCAGTTATGCTCGATTTTTTGCGCCGACGAAAACGAAATTGGGTCATCACATTTTTTCTGGGCATCATCATTATTGTTTTTGTGTTGGCTTATGGCGGCAGCCAAGACCAACGTTCAGGAGCCTATGCCGTTGCTGAGGTAAACGGCGAAACTATTACGCAAGAGGAGTTTACGCTGCATTACCAGCGCGCGCTTGAGCGGTATCGCGAATTGATGCAGGGTTCCCTCACGCCGGAAATGATTAAGAACTTGAATATCAAAGGGGCGCTACTCGAAGACCTCATTGAAAAACGTTTGGTTCTTCAAGAGGCGCGCAATCTCGGACTTAGAATTACCGACGACGAGTTGGTGAACACGATCGCGCAAGTACCGGAGTTTCAAGTCAATGGGCGTTTCAACAAAGAACGTTATCTTCAGCTTTTACGCGCCAATAGAATGACCCCCGGGCAGTTTGAAACAGAGCAAAGAGAACAGCTGACGATGCAGCGGCTCTATAGGCTGCTGCTGGACTCGGTCCGCATCACAGAAAGCGAAGTGCGCGACCGCTATCGTACGGAACAAGAAAAAATCAACTTGCAATTTATACGCCTACCCTTGAAACAGTTCTTTTCCGAAGTGAAAGTGACGCAAGAAGAGGTGAGCGAGTTCTACGAGCGTAACAAAGAGGCGCTCAAAGAACCTGTAAGAATTCGCCTCGAGTATCTTGCCTATCCTTTTGAATCGTTCGTTTCGTCCGTTCAGCTGAGCGACAAGGAAATCGAGGACCACTATCAGATGCATCGAGAGACCAGGTACCACACGCCAAAGCAAGCCAAGTTGCGTTACATTATTATCGGGGTGGAGCCCGGAGCCACCGCTAAACTGAAGCAAGAGGCAAGGGCCCGCGCCGCCCGTGTCCTCGAGGAAGCCAAATCAGGGAAAGATTTCGCGCTCCTGGCAAAGCAACATTCCGCCGATCCATCATCCGCGCAGGGCGGTGACATCGGTTGGATAACGCAAGGGCAATTGCCGCCGCCGGTGGACCAGCAGATTTTTAATTTAACCAAGGGCCAGATCAGCGAGCTGATCGAAAACCCGGGAGGATTTCAGATTGTCAAAGTCGACGATATCAAAGAAGCGCGGACACAGACATTGAAAGAAGCGACTCCGGAAATCACGCGGACCCTTAAAATGGAAAGAGCAAAACACGCCGCGGTCGATACAGCCGATCGCGATCGAGAAATAGCACTCAGCGAGGGCGACTTCACCAAGGTGGCCAAAGAGCGCGGTGTTTCGCCGCAGGTCACCGGCTGGTTCTCGCCCGGCGAAGCGCTGCCTGAAATCGGGCCGGAGCAGCGGTTTTATGAAACTGCCTTCGCCCTCAAGCCAACCGAGATCAGCCCGGTGATCCAGGGAGAGAAAGCGCATTACCTGTTGCGCCTTAAAGAGCGCAAAGAAGCCGCCGTTCCGCCGCTTGACTCGATTCGGCAGGAACTGGAACGGCGACTCACAGATGCCAAAGCGCGCGAGCTTCTGTCACAGAAAGGGAACAGCTTGTTACAGCAACTCAGAGCGGAAAAAGACATTGTCCGCGTTGCCGCAGATGCCGGGGTTAAAGTCGAGGAGACCGGGTGGTTCGCGCGCAATGCTCACGAACTCCCAAAGATCGGTGAGTTGCCGGAGTTGAGAGCCGGCATTTTTGCTCTTTCCGCGCACGACCCGTTCCCTGACAGAATTTTTATGCAGCAAGATTCGGCCTTGATTCTGGCCTTCAAGGGCAGCCAGGCAGCGGAAATGGAGCGATTTGACAAAGAGAAAGATGCCTTGATGAAGCAGAGTCTCGCGGAGAGGCATCAAAAGGTTCTCGTAACATTTGTCGAGAATCTCAAATCGAAGGCGAACATACAGGTGCATGCTTCGGTGCTGGAAGAAACCTAGATCGTGAGATATGAAATTTGTAATCTGAAATGCTGAGCGCAGCGAAGCCATGCAGATCGTCTTACTACGTCACGGCGCCACAGATTGGAATCTCGAAGGACGGTGCCAGGGCTCTTCCGATCTGGCCCTCAACGAATTCGGCTTGCGCCAGGCGCGGCAGGTCGCCGCACTCCTCGGCCAAGAATCCGTCGACGCGTTTTATTCAAGTGATCTCAAAAGGGCGCGACAAACCGCCGCAGTGGTGAGCGAGCCCCACGGTCTGCCGGTCGAAATCGAAGAGAACATCCGCGAATTAGATCACGGCACCTTGGAAGGTCTGACCTTCGCCGAAATCCAAGAAAAATATCCGGACTTCATCCAGCGCTGGCGAACCGAACCTGCGCAAGTTCAGGTGCCAGGGGGCGAGAGTCTGATGGATGTGGCGCAAAGAGCATGGGACGCACTTTGTCGGATCGTTCAACGGCACGGGAGTCAGGCAACAGTGGTCGCGGTGAGTCATAATTTTCCGATTCTCGGCATCATCTGTCGCTTGACCGGAACCCACCTCAATCAATATCGTTCTTTTCACCTCGATCCCGCAAGCATCACACGAATCAATTACGATGGGGCTAAGAAGTGGAGCGTCACCGAGATCAATAATCGGACTTATCTCCCGGCGGACACGCACACGCCTCTCGAACGTCCTCGAGTAACGGCAGATGGCATAGGGCTTGGAGCGAAGCGAGCCATCGGCCGTAAGCAGAGATGAGGTGCTTCTACTTCGCTCGTTTCGCGTAAAGGGCGATCGCGAAAAACAGCACGACCAGCAACAGATAACCGGCGGCGAATCCCGGAGCAGCAAAGAGTCCGAAGCGGCTCGTCACCCCTGTCGGTGTGAGCTCATACGCATGAATGACGCCGCTCGTAGACAACCCCGCCGCAGCCAGTGACCACAAGGCCGCTTTGATAAACTCCCTTTCGATCAGCGCTACGCCGATTGCCGCAAGAATCATCGACGTAAAGATAAATCCGCGTTCCAGAGCGATCATTCCTTCGATTGCGATCGTGCCAGCAAACGACGTGACTCCCACCTCGAACAAGGATGTTCCCGCGGCACGGAGCCCGGTGTCGACCATCAGAAGCCCCCATGCGGCAAGCGAAGGAACAAGCCCCAGCGCCACGGCGGGCGCATGCTCCTTCGGCACTGCCTGAAAGGACTGGGCAACAATGATAATGCCGATGTACAGAAGAATCCCGATTCCGGCTTCAACTGGAATCCAGTTGAGAACAGCCTGTATCGTTCCGGTGAGACAGAGGAGCGCGATACAGACACCATTCAGAGCAGAATATCCTGAGCGCGCCCCTAATCGCTTCCATCCGGGATGGCCAATATAAATCGTTGTTGGAAAGACGCTGCCGAACAAAGCGGCCACGATAGTGCCGACGCCGTTGGCCATCAAAGCGGGAAACGTGCGGTAGCCGTCTCCCGCGGCTTCCGCGCTTTCGATGTTTTGTAGCGAACCCACGACGTTAAAAATGCCCATAGGGAGAATGACCGAGAAATAACTCAGCGCGGCGGGATCCAGGAGCGCCTCCCAGAGCGCGCCACCGGTGTAAAGCGGCGGCGTTAGGGACACGCTTACGGGCGCTGCTTTTGTATCCATTGCGCCCAGCAACCAGCCGAGAACGCTGCCCACGATGACCGCAAGCATTCCGCCGGGGATCCCAAGGGGAAACTTTTGGTGAGAAAAGTAGGCGACAAAAATAATCGCCATGGGCACCATCGCAAGCAGCGGCTGGGCGAAAATTTTGAAGGTGAAATCCATGGAGATAAACGTAATGGCAATGCCGGCCAGTGCGGCCAGAAGAGCGGCGCGTGGCGTCGCGCGGCGCACCCTTTCGGCAACAAAAGCGCCGGCGATCTCGATAACACCGCTAAGAAAGCAAGCCACCAATCCGATCTTCCACGCCCAAATCGGATCCTTTGTCTCCTGTGCCACCGGCAGCATAATGAAAAAGACAAAGGCGAAAAGACTTACCGTATTGATGCCATAAGGCAATGCCGTGACATCGTCCCGACCGGTTTCGCGCGCCAGCTGGCGCGCTTGTCCTGTATAAAAGAGGTTGCCGATAAGAATGGAAAGGGCGGCTCCCGGGAGAATCAATCCGAAAATGTGGTGATCGGGCAACCTGATCAGGTCACGGCAAAGGACAACAATGAGAATCAGTTGGATCACGTTGTCGATGAAAAGGCCATAGAACCCGTCCAGGTCTTTGCGCACAAACCAGGGCGGCTTAAACGCTTGTGCGGGCACTGTTAAGACTCCGACTTTTGAAATTGAGGACGACAACCGAGGCTGCGGAACGGCAAAGGAGTTCCCCCTGGCGAATCGCCATCGACGTGAGCCGAAGCGGAGGCGCCACGCATTCTCGCACCAGCAAACGGAAATCGCAGCCAATCATGCTCTGGCCAACCTTAGAAATTTAAGACATTGGAGAGGATCCTCTCATGCTCACGACTTGAAGCTCTGACTTCTACTTAGTTTTGAATGACTCTGCAAACCCGTAATGGCTGCCCTTGCCCTGCGTTTGAAAATAGCTAATATTTTGGATATTACGAGGTGCAATGGCCGTACCGATGAAGAGATTTCGCAGCGGCGCACGCATAGCGGTCGTTGTTTCGGCCGCCGTCTTGTCATGGATTGCAGTCGCCGCCAGAGCGCCCGCTGCACCGCTTCAATCCTCGCCACATGCCCGCGTGATCGACCGCGCGAGCGACTCCCCCCGACTGCGCAGCTTTTTGATCTCGATCGACGGGCGCATCGTCGAGGAGCGTTACTTCCAGGGAGCACATCACTCGAAGCCGGAAAATATCAAGTCCACATCCAAGAGTCTGCTTTCAGCGCTGGTGGGCATTGCGCTCGAGCAAGGCCACCTAAAGAGCTTGCAGGAGCCGATCGGGAAGTTTTTTCCAGAACACCTGAACACGGCAGA
Organism: uncultured Syntrophobacteraceae bacterium; assembly: GCA_964410485.1. Lineage (GTDB taxonomy): Bacteria > Desulfobacterota > Binatia > UBA9968 > UBA9968 > CAYPHJ01. The sequence continues at coordinate 28,259 of CAYPHJ010000005.1, read as the reverse complement.
GGTTCGCGTTAAAAGCACCATTACCATCGAAGACCTGCTAACAATGCGCTCCGGGCTCGAAACAACCAGCAATCGAAACTACGGACGTTGGGTGCAAAGCGGCGACTGGGTGCGATATGTTCTTACCCGGCCGATGGTTGATGTTCCGGGCGGCGCCATGATCTATAGCACAGGCAACTCGCACCTGCTCTCGGCCATACTGACGAGGGCAACGCGGATGAGCACGTACGCTTTCGCTCGTCGCTATTTGGCCGATCCGCTGGGCATCTCCATCTCCCCGTGGCTCCGCGATCCGCAGGGGATATACTTTGGCGGCAACGAGATGCATCTAACGCCGCGCGACATGTTAAAGTTTGGCGAGCTCTATCTCAACCGAGGGAGAGTGGGGAATAAGCAAGTGGTGCCGGAACAGTGGATTACTGACTCACTCGAGCCGCGCACCATGTCACGCTGGAGCGGCCGTGCTTATGGTTACGGCTGGTGGCTGCAGACCGTCGCTGGAAAACAGGCAAGCTATGCGTGGGGCCACGGTGGTCAATTTATTTACGTGGTCCCGAGTCTGCGACTGGTCGCTGTTACCACCTCATCGCCAGAACCCGGCGAGGGCCGGCGGGAACACCAGCATCTCGTCCGCCATTTATTGGAGCATGAGCTCGTCCCGGCGTTCGCGGGGCGGCCAGCCGAGCCTCACAACGTTGCCCACTAAAGTAGGCATTGGAGTATCGGGTCAACAAATACATCCATTACTCCACCACCCCAGTACTCCAGTCACTGGTCGTCACAACAAGGTCGCTCGGTGGGTTTCACTTCTCGCGCCCGCCCTTGATTGAGATCTCTCAGGTAAGGTTCGCCATGATCTCGGCATCCGTCGCGGCTAAATCCACCGGCTTCCCAAAGGGCTGGGGCCAGTCTACCCCTGTCGGCCAATACACCTCCACCTGATTCCCGTCCGGGTCGTAAAAGTAGATGCCAACGGCATTGCCGTGACTGACAGTCCGGATGATCGACACGTTGCGCTCCAAAAAAAGCCGATGAAATTGTTTTAGATCGGTGAGACTGGCGCAACGGAAAGAAATTTGCTGAACAACTTTCCCGTCCTCCCGTCCCGGGACAAGGAGCAACTCGTGATGCTCTTCCAGCCGATCCCTCGCCGTCATAAACGCGCTGCCGGTCCGCGGGTTTTCATCACTGATTTTTAAACCGAGAATGTCCCGGTAAAAGGCCTTTGAACGGGCGATGTCCCGCACGTATAGACCGATGTGTCCCAATGACGTTACGCTAGGCATATTGTTCCTCCTTGAGCATTGTTCGCTGGGGGCGCCGCCCTGACCTCCCATTATAAGAAAAAACACGGGCGGGCAATACGCTCTTTGGGCGAGCGGGGAGCACGCGAGTGGTGGAGTCATCGCGTAATGCACTGCTGTACTGATGAACCGTCCGAACAGGACGCTGCGCGTTCGACTTGAAAGATCATGGCGCCGACGATAAAAATGAGAGGTGATGAGGACGCTCGCATACAAAGACCTGGGCCGAATGGAATATCTCACCGCGCTCGCCGTTCAGGAGAAAATCGTAGGATTCAAGCGCGGTAACGGACCTCCCGATATCGTGCTCTTCGTGGAGCATCCGCACGTCTATACCTTGGGACGAGCTGGCCATGCGACGCATGTGATCGAAGCGGCTGGGATACCGGTTTATCGCACAAGCCGCGGCGGCGACGTGACGTATCACGGCCCTGGCCAACTGGTTGTCTATCCGGTAATTGATTTGCGTTCCAAATTGCGCAAAGCAGTGCACAACTATCTCGCCAGACTTGAGTTGGCGGCGGTCCACACCTTGCATGACTATGGACTCGACGGCGCGCGACGGCCGCCGTACACGGGCATTTGGATTGCGGACAAAAAGATTGCCGCCATTGGTATCGCGGTGAGCCGGGGAATCACCTATCATGGCCTTGCACTCAATGTGAACACGGATCTTTCCTATTTTGAGCGTATTATCCCCTGCGGGCTGAGCTGGGCCGCGGTGACGTCGATGGCCAAGGAATTAGGGAATGAGCCGAATGTCGATCAGATAAAGCGCTCGTTTATTGAGCACTTCGCTCGACTGTTTGGCTATCCCGAGATTGTTCAAGAAGGCTGCAGTTACGAGGAGCCCTGTGAGGGGAGTTTAACATTAGTTCGGGCTTCGGGGCTTAACTCGAAACTCTAAACGCCGCACTCAAAACCGCGAATTGAGCTATGCCACGTCGACATCCCGATTGGATCAAGGTTCGACCTCCGGGTAACCCCAACTACCTCCGCCTCAAGCGCATCTTGAGAGACAAGAACCTGCACACTGTTTGCGAGGAAGCGCGCTGCCCGAATATAGGCGAGTGCTGGGGACATAACACCGCCACTTTCCTGATCCTGGGTGACACCTGCACTCGCGGCTGCCGCTTCTGTGCAATCGACAAAGGCAAACCAGTGGCGCTGGATCCGGAGGAGCCGCGCAACGTTGCGCTCGTCGTTAAGGATCTCGGGTTGGCCCACATCGTGGTCACATCGGTCAACCGTGATGATCTTCCGGACGGCGGCTCGATTCACTTCGCCAAAACCGTTTTTTGGATCAAAGCGCTGAATCCTGGAATTCGGGTCGAAGTTCTTATCCCGGACTTTCAAGGGAACATTAGTGCTCTGGAGACGGTTATTCATTCGGGAATTGATATCCTGAATCACAACGTCGAGACTGTGCCACGTCTTTACGCCAAGGTGAGACCCGGTCACAGCTATGAGTGCTCGGTCGGTATTCTCAAGGCCGCCAAGGAAATGCGCTCGGGGCTGTTGACCAAAACAGGCATGATGCTCGGCGTCGGCGAGACCCGCGACGAGGTGCTGCGCACCTTGCATGATTTGCGGGTCAATGAGGTTGACATCGTGACGCTGGGACAGTATCTCCAGCCCTCGCTACGACAGCTCAAGGTAGAACGCTACGTCACTCCAGACGAGTTCCAGGAATTGAAAAATGACGCGCAGAAACTTGGTTTCCGACACGTCGAATCCGGCCCGCTCGTACGCAGCTCCTACCATGCATGGAGCCACGTAAGCTAACACGCGCGGCAGCCACGATCGTATCTGACGATAACTGTCCCGTATAAGGCCCGCCGAAGTTTGCTCCGGCTAAAATCCCAAGTCTCTCGTTGAGGAGGAGAGAACCCGCGGCTTCCGACGTGATATACGGGACCGATTTTCGATTGCGATCACCTGCCCAGCAGCTTTTTCATTCGTTCGATGACCTCAGGAGGTTGGACGACGATCTCTTTGGCAAGCTTCTCCAACTCTGCACCCGCTGTCGGTTTAATTTCTAAGTTCCTCCTTTTCGCATCGGCTAAGAACTGCGCATCTGCAAAAGTCTTTGCGAAAGCACCGCGCAGGACACTGAGATGCTCCGCCGAGATGCCGGCGGGTGCCACATAGGGGCGACCAAAAATATTCGATGCCAGCACGACATCGGCCAGACGCCGATCAATGTCGCGTGTCTTGTATTGGTCCATGAGCTCGTACAGGGTCGGCACATCGGACAGCCGCTCATCCCGGGTGCGGCCCGTCTGAATGAGTAAACGGGCGAATCCGGTGTTGCGCCAGTTTCGGTAAAGCTCGCCGCCAAACCAAGCGGTAACGGTAAATGCGCGACATTGTGCTTCATTGCGCTCGACCGCCAGATCCATTTCGGGACCGCCGGGATAACCCAGGATTATATTGAACTTTGTACCAACGGTCTCTTCCAAAAGCTTCGGCAAATAATGACCGGTTGTGCCCGTAGCCGTTGCCGTGCACTTGGGGGGAGTAGCGGCGGCACGCACATCGTGAATTGTCTTGAACGGGGCATCGGTACGCATATAGAGCACGTGATCCGACCAGTCCGGGCTACCCAGCCATTTGAACTTCGCCCAGTCGAACTGGACTTCTTTACGGCCGGCGAGCTGATTAAAGTAAAGCGCCGGGTTAATCGACGCGATCGTCAAGCCGTCCGGCCGCGCAACGCCATTGAGAAAATTCGCGGCAATCATCGAACCTCCCCCCGGCATGTTTTGCACGACGAATCTCGGATTGCCCGGAATATTCCTGCCCAGATGTTGCGCTATCATGCGCGCGTAGTTGTCGTAAGCGCTGCCGGCCGATGTCCCGACAATGAGAGTAATGGTTTTCCCTTGATATACGTTGGCTTGTGCCGCCTCAGTCCGCAGAAGGGGCAGAAAAAGAACCAATAAAATAATGGCTTTCATTCTATTCTCCTCCTCGAATGATTGTTGCCCTCTATTCGTTTTTTCAACTACGCGGATGCTGGACGCGGCGCTTGGCTCCTAGCCCTATCAAATCACAGCCGAGATTCCAGAGCACTTGTGGAAGAGGTTCTCGGGACCGTATCGTGACAACCGTCGCGAGTGTTCACACCACAGCGGACAACAAAGTGACGTTGGTTCTTTAGATCTCACGAGTTTTGGTCTTGAGGACTAGAAGATTCTTGTCGTTTTCCCGCCGGTATTCCAACTCATCCATCATTTCCCTCACGAGGTGAATTCCCAATCCGCCTACCTGTCTTTCTGCCAACGGCTTTCCCGTGTCCGGTCGAGGAGCTTCCAAGGGATTGAAAGGACGGCCGTCATCCTCCACCTCGAGCTTGACGTAAGGATCCTCCCAGTAAAGCGTCACCGAGATCTCATGCTCCAGTTCGTCATCGTAACCATACGAGATTACATTGGTGATGATTTCCTCCAACGCCAGGGTCACGCGGAACACCAGCTCCGAAGCGAAGTCATGGCCCTGGGCAAAATCCGTCACGATTTGGGCCAACCGCTGTATCTCTGCAGGGTTGTTTTTCAGCGTGATCGATAGCTTTCTTTGGTGAGTCTCGTCGAGCCCGGTATAGCCGAGCGTTAGAAGCGTGATGTCGTCCGATTGGGCTGCGCCAACGGTAAAACGCTGTACCTCTTCTACGACCTTTTCAACGACTTCCTTACTGCTCAGCCCCTTCATGCCTCGCAACGTCGTCTCCAAACGGGCTTCTGAAAAGAGTTGATCGCGGTTATCCATAGCCTCTGTCACACCATCGGTATATAAAACCAGACGGTCTCCTGGCTTGAGCAGGAGTTGACCGGCATGAAAGCCCGCCGATTCGGTAATGCCCAAAGCGACCCCCCCCGTCCTGGGCAGCGCCTGCACAACCCCGTTCGATAAAACGTATGGCAAGTTGTGACCGGCATTGCTATATTCCAACTCGCCGGTTCGTACATCGAGGATACAGCAGAAGACCGTTACGAACATGCAAGAATCGTTACCGCGGCAGATCTCACCGTTAAGCTGGGACAAGATGCTTTTCGCACTCGCGTCCTGACGGCCACCCGTGGCCCTAAACATGGTCTTGGTCAGGGCCATAAAGAGAGAAGCGGGGACACCCTTACCGGAGACATCCCCGATGGCAAAACAGAGCCGGTGCTCGTCGATGAAGAAAAAATCATAGAAGTCACCTCCCACCTCACGCGCCGGGATTAGAGTTGCATAGATATCAAATTCCCGCCGATCAGGAAAAGGCGGAAAGGTCTTGGGCACCATGCTCATCTGAATTTCGTGGGCGATCTGCAGTTCGCTTTCGATCCGTTCCTTCGCCGCCGTAGTCTCTTTGAGCTCTTCGATCGATTCGTTTAACCGCCGCGCCATTTCGTTAAACGAGGCGGCGAGGATGCCAATTTCATTTGTTGATCTGGTAACGACCCTCTGGGTGAAGTCGCCGCCTGCGATCCGGCGCGTCATCTCCGTCAAATCGGTAATCGGCCTGGCAATCTTCTTGGCGCCAAAAATCGCAATGACCGACCCGAGCAGGAGTACGATGCCGCTAATGGCCAGTGCCAGCCAGGTTTGGTTGCGAATTGCGGCCTGAACGTGGTCGGTAGGAAGCGTCACCAGGATCGCTCCCCCTTTTAATTCTCCCCCTTCGTCACCGATCGGCGCCACGACCTTGAGAAAAGATTTCTCCAGAAAACTCCGTGTCTGTCCTGCCTGTGCGAGGCTGTGGATAGTTGCCAGCTCGCTCTTCGTGGGTTCGGGCGGCATGTCCTCCCTGAGGCTCTCGGCATACTCTACGGTGATCATGCTCTTGTCGAGGACACGGATCGCAACGACGCTTCCCTCGGAAACCAACTCGTTGACCAGGCGAGTGAGCCCCATGCGCTGACGGAGCTGTTCCAGCAGGGTAGCGTGATAACCCACTTGGACGATTCGCGGTTTATCGACTCCGGTCACTCCCACGTACTTGAAGACCTGCGTGTCCACCTCGCGCTGCCGCGCCTCCTGGATGACACTTTTGGCCTTTCCTGTAAGTAACGGCCAGAATACGTGGGCTTGAGGCTGCTCCTTTGCGTCGGAGCTGAAGGTAAAGTCCACTTCGGTAATGTTTCTCAGGTACGCACGGCCCTTCTCATCGGTGATCCAAATCTCGTCCAGCACGGTATCCTCGGTGATTTGCTTCAGTCTGAGATTAATCTCCCTTGTGCTGAGCCCGGCCGCTTCCCCCACGGCCACAAGATGCGCCGCCATGGTGGCCTCCACCACCATCTGCTCGCCGATGGCTGCTTCGACATCCTTCATGACGCCGGCACCAAAGGCGGCGCTGCGGCTGAGCAATCGCGCGATAACGAGCCCCTGCGTCTCGGTTTCAGCCAGCACCGCCTGTCGCGAGCTCCAGCCCAGAACACCCGCCGTAGCGAGCACCGCGGCGGCTAACAATAAGCTCACCATTAATAACGTTTGCGTCCGTATCGTCACAAATCTCTCCTGTTCATTTCTTCCGGCACACTGTTCACGATTCGTTCGATGTCCTCTAACAAAGCGTCGCGAGTCATCGAGGAGAAGAGAAAGGGGATTCCGACTCACTCAGTGATCGAAATGCATGTGAATCCGGCACCGGCCGTCGACCATTTCGGCTTTGACCCGGTCAGCGTACTGGCGAATAAGAAAGCCTGAGAGGCCGGCGACGGCGTTCTCGTCCGCGACAAGCGCCTCGGAGACGTATGCGGGGCCGCTGCTGATGGGGCAAAAATATCCGGAACCTATCGGGCTATTAGGCAGGGACTGCAGAATCGTCGCGATGCCGGACGCGATCATCGACATCCGTAGCACATTAGCGACTTCTTCCTGAGTACCGCCGATGGTCGTGACGATTACCACGACCAGCACCCATCCGGACGTCATCACGGCGACATGCTGGAGCCCCAAAAGAGCCGATGCGATCAATGGGGGCTTATCATCAACGCCATAAATAAGGTTGGCGGGCTTCTTAGCCATGGCATTGCTCAACCGCGGTCCCAGCTGAGAAGTACGAGCCGATAAAACACCAGCCCAGCGCACATTGCAACCATCGTGCCTATCGGCGCCGCTCGGGATTTCTCCCATTGCTTTCTCGCGTGCTTCGCGGCATTAAAGGTGTCGGAGTGTCGCCTGTGCATTGAAAACCTCTGCAATACTGACGAGAGCTTGACGTTGGAACCCGCAACGCAAAGAAATTTTCTCAACGCGCTGGGGCCCGGACTTATCTGGGCGGGCGCCGCCGTGGGTGTGTCTCACTTGGTCCAATCCACACGAGCCGGCGCGATCTTCGGTTTGGAACTACTCGGGCTGGTCATTATCGCAAACGTGATCAAGTATCCGGCTTTTTCGTTTGGTCCGCGCTATGCGGCTGCAACCGGCACGAGTCTGCTCGAAGGCTATCGCCGCCAGGGACTGTGGGCGCTTTTACTCTACGCGATTTTGACAGTGGGCACCATGTTCACCGTTCAGGCAGTCGTCACGGTGGTCACTGCCGCGATCGGCGCGGCGTTACTGGGATGGAGCGGCTCCGGCGCAGTGCTCCAGCTCACAATTGTTCTCACGCTGATCTCGGCGGTGCTGCTCTTTGTTGGCCGTTACCGTTGGCTGGATCGGGTGATCAAAGTCATGGTGCCGATTTTTACCCTTTCCACGTTGACGGCCACAGCTTTGGTTCTCCCGCGGGTGGATTGGGCTTCGATTCGCTTCTTTCCCGGCGCCGGCCTGTTCTCCGACCCCGCAACCGTCGTGTTCATGGTGGCATTGGTCGGCTGGATGCCGTCTGGTTTGGACTTATCGATTTGGCACTCGCTCTGGACCGTCGCACGCAGGCAGGAGACGCGCTACACCGCCACGGTCCAAGAAGCCCTGATGGACTTTAATATCGGCTATTTGGGAACGGCACTCTTGGCGCTTTGTTTCGTCGGGCTCGGGGCAGGCGTCATGCACCACTCCGGGAGGCAGTTCCCGGAATCCGCCGCGGGCTTTGCCAATCAGGTTATCTCGCTTTACGCGGAAACTCTCGGCGCCTGGAGCAAGCCGCTGATCGGCCTTTCAGCGTTCACCGTTATGTTCTCAACGACGCTGACCGTTATCGAAGGTTTTCCCAGGGCTCTGGCGACGCTGGTGTCCCGCTTCAAAGAGCCGGAGCTACCCGACCGGGCCTCCGCCGTCAACAAGCCTGCGTACTGGATCGCTCTTGTTGTACTTGCTTTAGGGTCCATCGGTATTGTCGGGTTCCTGCTGACCTCGCTGGTCGCACTGGTCTATCTGGCTACCGTCCTTTCATTCCTGACCGCGCCACTTCTGGCCTGGCTCAATCATCAGGTCATTCTGGCCGAAGAAATGCCCGAAGAGCACCGACCAGGGCTAGCGATGATCGCGTACAGCTGGTCAGGGATTATCTTTTCAACCGGCTTCGCATTGTATTTTCTGTGGGTGAGATGGGGCGGGTGATGCTTCGACACACCCAATGACATGTGTGATCGTGGGTGGACATTAGAAGAGGATAAAAATTTCCGGACCTAAAGACCAACGAGAGTCGAAATCTCATCGGCTTTCGCGTCGGAGCTAACGGAATTCGAGCTCTTCGGTTGCGCGGCACGGCGATGTTGTCTAGGCGGCTTATTCCGGAAGTTGACTGTAAAACACTCATCCCTTACAGCTAGACATTTTTAAGCGCGTCATCCTGGGAACCGTAAACGGAAAAAATCGAGGAAAACCCGGCTATGTCGAACACCTCCTTGACTGGACCCTTGAGCGCGCACAACACGATCTTGCCGCTCGCGCTATCGAGACGCTTGGCCGCAAGGACAAACACGCGCAGGCCTGCGCTGCTGATGTAATCCAGCTGCGCCAGATCGACTACGAAGCGCCGGACGCCCGATTCGATTTGGGCAAGAATTCTCGCTTCAAACGTCTTCGCGGCCATCGTGTCCAATTTTCCAGACACGCTGAGAATAACAATGTCTGCCGTTCTGCGTTCGGTAATTTCCATGGCATAGGCCTCTCTCCTCCTCCTATCATCAGTAAGAATATTTTTCCAGGAACTTGGAACGGGATTGAGGCGCTTTGCACCGGCACCAAACTTCCTCACACCTCAGGTCGATGCCACCTGGGCTGCAAGCCAGCGCGCCGTGCGCAGAAGCCGGGCATCGCCATTGCGCGGCCCCACGAGCTGAACGCCAAGGGGTAGCCCGTTGGCGGCCTGAAGCAGGGGCAGACTGACCGCGGGCATGCCGCAGAGCGTCCACAGAGTGCAAAACGATGGGTCGCCGGTTGAGGCGAGCCCACTCGGCGCCGCACCCGTCGCCGCAGGCGTAATGATCGCGTCATAACGCTGCTCGAATAATTCGAGGAAAACTTCACGGAGCGGCTCGATCTGAGCCAGCGCGCACTGATAATCGACCGCCCTTATCTCTCGCCCGTAGGCCAGTTGACCGCGCATTTCTACCAATAATTTGTCCCGGCCATGTTGCCATTCACGATCCAGGTTGAAGGCCATTTCCGCGCTCATGATGGTTTGATGCCATCGCCAGGCATCGGCCGCGACGGAAAAGAGCTCCACTTCTTCCGCCTGAGGGCCCAGATTTTCGATCAGCTCCGTAAGCCCTTCTTTCGTGTCTTCATCGGCGCGCTCCCACATTGGCGTTTTAATAAAGGCAAACATGGGCGGCAATGGCGGCTCCTCAAGGGCGAGTTCGACGAAAGGGGAGCGCGCCCGCGGCCGCGTGTCGGGGTCGCGCGCGTCGTAGCCTACGACCTGTTCCAGAATGAGCGAGATATCTTCGATGGTGCGCGCAAATAGCCCAACATGATCGAGACTGCGCGACAGCGGGAGCACCCCGTGCCGAGAGATCAAGCCGTAGGTCGGTTTGAAACCGACCACGCCGCAAAATGCCGCCGGACGAATCGTTGAGCCGTTTGTTTGACTGCCCAGCGCGAGTGGCACCATGCCGGCGGCAACCGCCGCAGCCGACCCGCTGGAAGAACCACCTGGCGTGTGCTCGGGGTTATGTGGGTTGCGCGTTTTACCGGGAGAGAGGTAAGCAAACTCCGTTGTCACCGTCTTGCCGAGAATGATCGCGCCTGCGATGCGGAGCATTGTCACCGCCGTAGCGTCACGGGAAGGCGCACGACCGGCATGCAGCGCCGAGCCGTTTTCGGTCGGCATATCCGCGGTGTCAAAAATGTCTTTGATCGCAATGGGCACGCCATGGAGTGGGCCAGTCGGTCGACCCTCGCGGCGCCTCTCATCAGCTGCCCGAGCCTGCGTGAGCGCGTAGTCGGGGTCTAGGAATGCCCAGGCCCCGATGCGTTCGTCCACCTCGCGCACTCGTACGAGGCAAGCTTCGACGAGTTGCTCTGAGTTGATTAAGCCGTCACGAATGAGCCGCGCCGCTTCGGCCGCAGAGAGCCAGTTGAGATTGGTGAGGTCCATAAACGCAACCCAATGGAGTAATGGGGTATTGGAGTATTGGCGTCCCCACCCCAACACTCCAGTGCTCCATCGCTCCAGTACTCCATTCTTACCTTCCGTACACGAGCTGCGGCAGCCACAGGGCTATGCCGGGCCACATGTACAAGAACACCAAACACATGACAACAATCCCCATAAAGGGCATCATGCCGAGGAAGATTTGGTTGAGAGTTACGTGTGGCGGTGCAACTCCCTTCAAGTAAAAGGCTGCCATTGCTACCGGCGGCGAGAGAAAAGCGGTCTGGAGGTTTAGCGCCACCAGGATCCCAAAGAAAAGCGGATCTATATCAAAATGCGGCAGCATTGGAACGAAAATCGGCATGAAGATCACGATGATTTCGGTCCACTCGAGCGGCCAGCCCAGAATGAAGATGATGAACTGCGCCAGTATCATGAACTGCACTGGGGTCATGTCGAGCGAGAGCACCCACTTTTCGATGATTTCTTGCCCACCGAGCAACGCGAAGGCGGCGGAAAAGATCGCCGAGCCGACAAACAGCCAGCACACCATCGCACTCGTCTTGGCCGTTAAAAAGGAAGACTCTTTGACGATGCTCCCCAGTTCTCGCAAAGTGCTCAAGACCGCGGCTCCGCTGCTCGTCTCGAGTCCCGCGGCAGCCCAGTGGGCGGCAAAGCGATAGGCTGCCGTGAGGATGACTCCACCGAAAGCACCCAGGGCGGCGGCCTCGGCCGGAGTCGCAAGTCCGAACACAATTGAGCCCAGCACTGCCAAGACTAACAGCGCGAGCGGGAAAAACGAGGTAAGCAGCATCTTGAATATTTGAAGCCGTTCCCAAGTCCAGAACCAGTAAACCAGCGCAGTCATGGCCAAGGCAATCGCCAGCATCGGCCAAAACCAGGTGGGCGTCGGCAGTCGTTTGGCTCTAGTTTGCCCGGCGTCTTTCCGATACGGCTCAACGTCGGCTCCCGCCAGAGCGCCCTGCGGCTCGTCGGCCGGTCGCTCCTGCGTGCCAGTCAGGGGAGAAATTTCTTGCGACGCCGCAGCCGTTGACTCCTTCAGTTGGAGATCGGATTCCGCCTGAGGCACACCGATAAGGCCCGATTCCCACTCCTGCGGGCCCGCCTCGGCGGCGATCTCCCCTCCCAGTTGGATCAACCCGGTGGCGGTTAGCTCGACTTCCGGCTCGGTTGCCGAGCGGTAGACCGCGCCGAGCACGCCGACGATGAATAGCGCCGGAATCAAAGTAAGAAACAGCTGAGCATACACGGTACGCTTTGGCACGCCGGTTTGGCCGGTGAGTGCGTTACACAAGGCAACCAGCGGATGGCGGCCGCGCCGCGCCAACATTGCCGCGTGACTCGGTAACGCCACGCGCTGCTCGCTTTCCGGTAGCGCAGGCATCAACTGAGGCTTCCACTTGGCAAGCAGGACAAGGTAAGCAACATAGAATCCCGCCAGCATCATGCCCGGGAACAGTGCTCCGGCGTACAGTTGGACAACCGAAACACCTGCAGTTGCGCCATAGACAATCAGCAGTACTGAGGGTGGGATCATGATGCCAAGGCAGCCGCCGGCCGTAATCGCGCCAGCCGATATCTTGACGTTGTATCCAGCGCGCAACATCGCCGGAAAGGCAAGCAGCCCCATCAAAGTCACCACCGCGCCGATAATCCCCGTGGCGGTTGCAAAAATAGCGCAGGTAATGATCGTCGCCACCGCAAGCGAGCCGGGTACGCGGGACATGGCGAGGTGCAGGCTCTTGAACAGCCGCTCGATCAACGCCGCCCGCTCAACCACATAGCCCATAAAGACGAATAGCGGAACTGCGATCAGCACGTCGTTGCTCATGACGCCATAAGCTCGCTGCACCATCAGATTCAGCACTTGCTGGTTTGCGAGCTCCGGGTCCACACTGCGGTAGGCAAGCCAGGCGAAAAATACGCCCATTCCCATGAGAGTAAAAGCCGTAGGGAAGCCAAGCATGATCGCCACCACGATCAGCGCCAGCATGATCAGCCCCAGGTGGCCGTCGGTGAGATTGCCCCACGGAGTGAACACCAGGACGGAGATGACGATGGTCGCCATCAGCGCAAAGCCGATCCACACTTCTTTGGTCAAGATCACGTTTCCGGCTCCCGGCGCGTGATCAGCTCATCAACTTTACGTATGTCTTCGTCCTTGACGTGGACCATCTCCTTGAGTTCCTCGACGTCCACCTCCTGTACATCCCCTTCACGCGACGGCCATTCACCGCGCCGGAGACAGATGACGCAGCGGATGATCTCGGCCATTCCCTGTATAAGCAAGAATCCCCCGGCGACCGGGATAACCGTCTTGAACGGATAGATTGGCGGCCCGTCGTACATGACGCTCGAGCGCTCGCGGATGGCCCAAGACTCGGCGGCATAATAGTAGCCGGCCCAGACCAACGCGATCACCCCGGGCATGAAAAAAAAGATGTAGAGCACCAGGTCGATGGTTGCCTGAGCACGCGGCCTGAAAAAGCCATAGATCATGTCGCCGCGCACGTGCGCGTTCTTCGATAGCGTATAGGCGCCCGCCATCATGAACATCGTACCGTACAGTATGATCATTGCGTCAAACGCCCAGGCATGAGGATCGTTGAGGGCGTAGCGTGAAAACACCTCCCACGTGACGAGCAAGGTAAGCACGACAATAAGCCAGGAGAACGCCTGGCCGACCCAGGTGCTGGCCTTGTCGATGGTGTGGAGAAAGCGCTCGACGTTCATGGTTTAGAAGAGCTGATCACCACGAATCGCGCATGCACGATAAGGCCAGCCAGCAGCCAAGGTAAACCTCTGGTCTGCCCTCCTCCGGCATAACTCGAGGCATAAAGGCCGGCAGGAGGCTGGCCCGAACAGCCGGGATGGATCACGAAGAGTCTAGCTCTTCTTGGCGCCCTTGGGCGCGGGCTTCGCAAAGTAGTGGTTGTAGGCCATACGGCGGCCCACATTAGTATCGAGGTCCCATCTTACCGCTCGCGCAGCGAACCTGCGCTGTGACTCGGCGACCTCCTTAAACATCGGATTGTCGGTCGACTTTTTCACCTCGACCTGATCAAAGACCTCGAGCTGCCGGCGCAGAATCGAATCCGGCGTCCTGTAGAATCTGACCTTGTCTTTGGTCTGCATTTCAAGGTAGTCCTTCGAATAGCGGTCCATCGCCTTCCACAACATGTCGGCCGAAGCCGCCTCAACGCCGTTTTCGATGATCGCCTTCATTTTCGTCGGCAGCGCGTCGAATTTCGGCTTATTGAACATGATCTCGAACTGCTCGGCGTTTTGATGATAGCTCTGCAGCATGCAGACTTTCGACACGTCAGGGAAGCCTAGAACACGGTCCGACGATGCGTTGTTGAACTCGGCGGCGTCTAACAGGCCGCGGTCCATCGCCGGCACGATCTCACCGCCCGGAAGCGCGTTCACCGCCGCCCCCATGCCCTGAAACAGATCGATCGAGATACCGACGGTACGAAACTTGAGCCCCTTCAAGTCCTCGGGTCTGGTAACCGGCTTCTTGAACCAGCCGAGCGGCTGCGTCGGCATCGGGCCATAGGGGAAGGAAACGACATTGGCGCCTATGGAGCTGTAGATCTTGTTGAGCAGCTCCTTCCCGCCACCGTATTTATGCCAAGAGAGCAGCATGTTCGCGTCCATGCCGTAAGCGGGGCTCGATCCCCACAGCGCGAGCGCATTTTGCTTGCCATAGTGGTAGACAAGCACGCCGTGCCCACCGTCGAGCGTCCCCTTGGAAACCGCGTCGAGCAGCTGGAAGGCCGGCACCACGGCACCGGCGGGAAGCACATCGATCTTGAGATCGCCACCGGTCATGTCGTTGATCTTCTTGGCAAAATCGAGCGCAAACTCGTGAAAGATGTCTTTGGACGGCCAGGTGCTCTGCCAGCGCATGGAGATCGGTCCTTGCGCCTTAACAATTGATGGAAAACCGAGTGCCGCTACTCCGCCCGCCACGGCTGCGGCCTTGAGAATGTTTCGGCGCGATATTTGTTTTGTGCCTACTTGGACTCCGTTGTCTTCCTGCATAAATCTTTCCTCCTTTGGCTGATGGGTCTCCCCTTAAGAATCTCCCGTCACGGCTTATATGACACTTTTGCGATTCGCGTCAATCTCGATTTGACCACCGCCTTAAGGTCGGATAGGTTCCCTTCCGTGAGCCGCCGCGTCTTGATCGAAGAGTTGCGAGGTATTTTGGGCGCCGACTATCTTCTGCTCGAAAAGGAAGACACCATCGTCTACGAGCAGGATGGCTCTATCTTTCAAGTCATGCCGGAGGTAGTGGCACTACCCGGCAATGTTGAACAGGTCTCTGCCATTATCAAAGCGGCGCGGCGCGCCAACGTTCCTATTGTGCCGCGCGGCTCAGGGACCGGACTTGCCGGCGGCGCGGTCCCTGCCGAAGGTGGAATCGTTCTCTCTCTGACGCGATTAGACCGCATTCTGAAAATCGATCTGCTGAATCGTATCGCCATAGTCGAGCCGGGGGTCATCAATGCCGAGGTTACCAAGGCCGTGGCCGGACACGGTCTTTTTTATGCGCCCGATCCAAGCAGTCAGGCGGCGTGCTCGATTGGCGGCAATGTCGCGAATAATTCGGGCGGGCCGCACACGCTCGCTTACGGCGTGACAACCAATCATGTACTCGGCCTGGAAGTCGTCTTAGATGACGGTCAAATCGTCCAGCTTGGCGGACAAGTTCCGGATACGCCGGGTTATGATCTCTGCGGTGTTTTCGTTGGCTCCGAGGGCACAATGGGCATCGTCACCAAAGTCGTCGTACGATTGATGCCCACGCGTGAAAGCGTATGCACGTTACTGGCAATTTTTGACCGCACGGATGCAGCGACGCAGACGGTGGTGGATATCACCGCGGCGGGAATTATTCCTGCGGCCCTCGAGATGATGGACCGCACAACCATTGAGGCAGTGGAATCGGGTTCACCGGTGGGCTTTCCCCGGGACGCGGAGGCGGTGTTGCTGGTAGAAGTCGAGGGCGTTCGCGAACACACCAGCCGCTCAGCGGCGCTCGTGCGCGAAATCTGCCGGCACAATGGCGCTCGCGAGACCAAAGTCGCCAAAGACGAGACGGAGCGACAGCTTCTCTGGAAAGGCCGTAAGGGGGCCTTCGGCGCGCTTGGCGTTCTGGCGCCAAACTACTATGTCCAAGATGGTGTTGTCCCGCGCAGCCAGTTGCCCGAGATTATGCGCCGAGTGGCCGCCATCGGCAAGCAGTACAATCTCAGAATTGCCAACGTCTTTCACGCCGGCGACGGCAATCTTCATCCGAACATTCTTTTTGACATGCGTACGACGGGGGAGCTGGATCGCGTCATCGAAGCGGGCGCCGCCATCGTTAAGGCCTGCATAGAACTCGGCGGCAGCATCACGGGCGAGCACGGCATCGGGCTCGAAAAAAAAGCTTACATCGGACTTCTCTTTAATGAAGCCGACCTGGAAAGCATGGGCCGCGTCCGGCGCGCTTTCGATCCCAATGGCCGGTTTAATCCCGCCAAAATGTTTCCCACACCGGTCGGCTGTGGCGAGATGCGCCGCCAACCGGCGCACATCCCCGCAGGGTTGTGGATATAAAACGTCTCGCGTCCCGGGTCTCGTGTCTCGGGTCAAATCAGAGTCTGGTTAAAACTCGAGACGCGAGACCCGAGACTTGAGACCGAAAGGCGCAACGTTGGCACAAGCAGATATTCATCAACAAAAGGCGGACAAGCCCGGGATATCGAGCCTCGATATCCCCGAGCTCTATCAATGCGTCCATTGCGGGCTGTGTCTGAATCAGTGCCCGACTTATCGCGCGCTCCGGCTTGAGCCGGAATCCCCGCGGGGCCGAATTCATCTGGTTCGCGCCGCCGCCGAAGGCCGTGTCGAATTGACGGCGCGTTTCAAGGATCATCTCTATCTTTGTCTCTTGTGCCGCGCCTGCGAGACCGCTTGTCCCTCAGGCGTTCGCTATGGCCACATTGCCGAAACCGCGCGCGAGATCCTGGGCGCGCCGGGTTCGCCGGCGATGCGCTCAATATTGATGCTGGGTTTTACGCGAGTTTTTCCCTACCCCCGGCGCCTGCGCTCTCTTGCGCGATTGATAAGGCTGTACCAACGTTCCGGACTTCAAGCGCTGCTACGCCGGCTGATGCCGATGCCATGGCGTGAGATGGATGCTCTGCTGCCGCCTGTCGCGCGACAATTCTTTGCCCCGGGTCGCAAAGAATTTCCCGCACAGGGCAAGCGCAGGGCCAAGGTTGGCATGCTTAATGGCTGCGTGATGCCGCTCTTATTCCCCGACGTCAACGCAGCCACAGCCCGCGTCTTGCAGCGCAACGGGTGTGAGGTAATTTTTCCCGCCAGCCAAATTTGCTGCGGCGCTCTGAACCGGCATAACGGCGAGATCAAAACAGCAAAGATTATGGCGCGGCAAAACATCGATGCGTTTCTCGAGAGTGGCGTCGACGCGATTATTGTCAACGCCGCCGGCTGCGGCGCCGCCATGAAAGAATATGATCAGCTCTTGAACAAAGACCCCGCTTATGCCGACAAAGCAAAGAAGTTCAGCGCCTCAGTCAAGGACGCCGCTGAATTCCTTGTCGAGCTTGGCCTAACCGGCAACCTCGCGCCTTTGCCGATAACCGTCACATACCAGGACCCCTGCCACCTGGCGCATGGACAGCGGGTTCGCGCTCAGCCGCGGCACTTGCTGCAATCGATTCCTGGAGTCAAGCTCGTCGAAATGGATGGTAGCGATCGCTGCTGTGGCAGCGCGGGAATTTATAACTTGACGCATGCGGCAATGTCGCAATCTTTGCTCAAAGAGAAAATGCAGGCTATCGCCGCCACTCAAGCCCAAGCAGTCGTCGCGCCCAATCCCGGTTGCATGTTACAACTGCGCTACGGCTCACAACGATACGGTCCCACCATCGACGTGTATCATTTGATGGATCTGCTTGACCGCGCCTACGCCCGCACAGAACATGTGGCTTCCTAATGAAGACCCGTGTCGACGACCTCGCCCGTCAGTTCGCCTCTATTGGCAACGTTACGGCCATCCAGACAGAGCCGGAAAAGCTGGCTGGCTACTCCATCGACGATAAAACGCCGGCTCTTCTATTCAGCCCCGACGACGCAGACCAACTATTGGCGGCGCTGCGCATTTGCCATGAGGCGGAAGCCACCGTAATTCCCTGGGGTGCCGGCACGGCAATAGCGCTCGGCAATCCTCCCCGGAGTGCCGATGTCGTCATAGCGGTTCATGGTTTAAACCGCTTGTTAGAACATGACGAAGCCAACCTTACGGTCACCGTTGGGGCGGGAATGAGCCTGGGGGCTCTGCAGAAGCTTACCGGGCAACAAAGGCAATTCGTTCCCTTCGATCCGCCCTGTTTCGAGCATACAACCGTTGGCGGTATCATCGCGGCCAATCTCAATGGACCGCGACGACTATTTTACGGTAGCGTGCGCGATCTCGTCACCGGCATGAAGGTGGCGCTCCCTTCCGGAGAGCAGATCAAAGCCGGAGGCAAAGTGGTCAAGAATGTCGCCGGCTACGACATGTGCAAACTTTTCGTGGGCTCGTTGGGAACACTCGGTATTATAACAGAAGCGACTTTAAAGCTGGCGCCCGTTCCAGAGGACTCGACCACACTGATCGCCGGCGGAACTCTCTCGAATGTGCTGCGCTTGTGTCGAGACATTTCGGCCTCTCGCCTCCTCCCTTCGGCGGTGGTCCTGCTGAACCGTCAAACGGGTCATGATCATGCGCGCGGTGACTGGTTGGTTACTGTGCGGGCCGAGGGTTTTGCCGAAAGCGTCGCTCGCCATGTCCGTGAACTTAGCGCAATGGCGTTGCGCAACAGCCTGAGCGTCGAGACATTGCAGGGCTCGGCTCAAAACCAGCTGTGGAGTCGCATGTGTGACTTCCCACTCATGGATGAGAACTTGATCTATCGCTTGACTTGGCCAAGGACTTGCCTCGATCGAATCGAGAGCGTGTGGCAAAAATGGCGCAACTTGGGGCAAAACCCGGGTTTGATCGCAGACGCAAATATGGGAACTGTTTGGTTTTCTTTTCCGCCCCAGTCCTCCGCCGCGGCCATTTTCACAGAGCTGAGTTCCTTGGCAAGCGAGTCGGCCGGTCACGCCCTCCTGTTCTCGGCTCCCGCAAAACTCAAAGCCGAAGTTGATGACGTATGGGGGCTGCCACCGCCCGCTTTTGCCCTGATGATGAAGGTCAAACAAGAGTTCGATCCCAAGTGCTTGCTCAACCCCGGCCGTTTTTTGGGCGGCATTTGATCTTTGCCCGACGTACCGTCAATCTGAATCATCCGGGCAGCGAGCTCGACGTGTCACTCGAAGTTCACTGGCTTCTATCGGCGGCCATTGACGTGAAAACACGCCCGCCTAGTCGCTCTCGACTAACGACTTGAAAAAAACGCAACCGTTGGCAGCTTTTGGAACCTCTGAACGGTTCGCCTCGTGCGAAACCATGCGCAAATGGCTGATCGCCGTTTACGAGTTGCATCATCGGGCAAACTTGTCGTATCGCTCGAATGAAAAGTTTCTTGAACGGGCGCAGAAAATTCTTTAGTATGCCGCTCAGTGAGCAGCCCGTCGTACTGGCATGCGGGTTGCTGTTTCGAGCGTGGTCAAGGAGGTAATGATGCAGCACGCCGCGCGATGGCTCTTCACACTATTGCTTTGCTGGTCGTTATCCATGCCAGTGCACGCGAACGCCGAAACTGTCCCGCCCAGCGAAAGTCATTTTCCACTGCTACCGGGTCTTGAACAGGCCGTCGAATTTTGGCAGCGCGTTTTTACCGAGTTCGGCCGGTCGCAGATCATCTATTTCGATCCTGATGACACGAGTCGCATTTACGAGATCGTGGACGCCGGTCCCGAGAGTCGCCCCAGGACGTATATTGAGAGTGAGCGCGCGCGCGTGGCCGCCGCTCATGGCGTTGAAATCGACCGCGTCAGGTCGCAACGCGGTATCAAGGAGCGCACGGCCGAAGGTCTACAACGTTCTGGACGTCTGATCGGGCACATGCAGCAAATCTTTCGCGAGAGGGGCTTGCCGGTTGAATTGACTTACCTCCCGCTGATCGAGTCCTCGTTTGATTTCAATGCGCGCTCGCGCGTCGGGGCTTCAGGCATGTGGCAATTCATGCGCGGCACGGGAAGACAGTTCATGCGCGTGGAGCGCCACATCGACGAACGCCGTGATCCGCTGGAATCCACCCGGGCCGCGGCCTCGTTTCTAGAGCAAAATTACCAGTCGTTAGGCAATTGGCCGTTGGCGATCACTGCTTACAATTTCGGCCCGGCAGGGGTACGGCGGGCAGTTAGCGAGCTTGCTTCCGACGATTTGGCGGAACTCATCCGTGGATATCAGCATCCGCGCTGGGGTTTTGCGGCGAAAAATTTCTACGCGGAGTTTTTAGCCGCGGTGGAAATTGTAAACAATATGGAACTCTACTTTCCGGGGCTTGAACTCGATCCGCCGGTGACGATTCATGAAATCGAGCTTAAACGAAATTCCCCCATAGCAGCCGTCGCCAAATCCGCTGGTATGAGTCGCGCAGAATTGCTGCAATGGAACCCCGCGCTCAGTTCGCAAATCAATGTCATCCCTGCGGGTTACCGTGTAAAGATCCCCGCTGATCGGGTGCGGCCTCCCATCATGGTGGCTGGAGGGCAGCAAATCGGGGGTCAGCGTCTGGTCGTACGCCATCGCGTCAGACGCGGTGAGACCGTGTCGCACATCGCACGGCGCTACGGAGCCTCCGCCGATGAGATTATGGAACTCAACGGCATACGCAAGGCCCACCTTCTCAGAGCGGGAACAACGATCGAGATCCCGAAGCTATAGGGTGACCGCACGAGCGAGTGGAGCGGCTGCTTCCACGGCCACAGACCTCATGTCCGCGCGATTGGGCTCCGCAGGCGATTTGCGGGCCATACTTGTCGCCTGCAGTTGACACACAGATTTTAGTATCCGCCCTCGGTGAAACGCCCTGCGAGGCCGTTTCGGGTACACTGACGAACGCCTGGATTGGGTTTCGCCAGAACTGCCGGCCGAATGCCGCCACATTTCCGTCTAGCTTTCACGCCGCTTTATTTTGCTCCTCAATCAGCGGCAGGTTGATGGCGAAGCCAAAACCGGTTACGGTAGTAACATCACTACATTGGAGGAAACTTCATGCGCATGGGATTGAGAGAGGCCAATCAGCGGTTCTCTAAGGCGATCAAGGCGGTGAAAGCAGGGAAGGAGGTCGTTTTGACGGAGCGGGGCAAGCCCATCGCGGTGATCAAGCCGTTGGAAAGGGAAGATAAGCTGGAGGCTACGCTGCGACGGTTGGAGGCCGAAGGACTCTTGTGGAGCGGGCCGAAAAGTGAAAAACCAATGCCGGTCTGGCGGTCGCCGGTTCGGATCAAGGGCAAGCCGATCTCTCAGACGATCAGCGAGGAGCGGGAAGAGCGGTGACGCCGGCTTATTTCGACACAAGCGTTCTGGTGAAAAACTATGTGCGGGAAGCAGGATCAGCGCGTGCCGGTGAGCTGCTTCGAAGCCATACCTTCCTGTCGTCTTCTATTGTTCCGGTCGAGTTGATTTCGGCTCTGATGAGGCGGAAATCGAGACGGGAGCTGAAGGCGGACGCGATTGCGGGTATTTTGGCTCGCGTGCGGCACGATCACGCCTATTGGAAGTTGGTGGATGTCGGTGGCCCTGTTTTAAGCCAGGCGGAAGAAATTATTCAAACTGTCCAAATGCGCGCTTTGGATGCCGTCCATATCGCATCTCTGCTGGCATTTCAGGCGGCATCCGGAATCCGCGTTCCGTTTATCACGAGTGACGGCAGGCAGCGCGATGTCGCGATGCAGATGAAGTTGGATGTCATTTGGGTCGGCTAGTACCATTCACGTCATTGTCGAATACGACGGTTTAGAGACCACAAAAAGATCCATGCCGGCAACCACTGGGGAAGAATTTAACTCAGTGCCGGGCCGCCACAGCCCGCCAGATGACCATGATGACGACGCCGTCAAAATACCGATATACAAAGACCAAACAGGTGCGCCCCAGAGGAGGGTGAGCAACAGATCCATTGCGACAACTCGATGGTATATTTGTTTTTAGGGCTCAGGAAATGGGAAAGCCCAAAATCAAAACGTGGACTAGAGAAACAACGGCTGAAGGGAAAAACCGTCCGCCTCGCCGAGGAGGTTCGTTACATCCAGCGTCGCGCCAGGCAGTACGATGCACGGATCGTCACCCTCGGCCAGGTTGTGTTATTTTCCACAGAAACCGGCGATGCTTGGCTGTTGGACCCATCCGACCAACTGGCCACACCGGTCGCCCGCGACGGCGACCCCTTGCCCGTCCACATTGAGGAAACCGATACCAATTTCGCCATCGCCTGGACGGGAGCCTACCGAATCGATGGCCCTGCCTTCGTGTACTTTGAGAATGACTCCGGCAAGCTCCGCACCATCCTTGGCTACCCAACGCACAGAATCACCCAGGAAATCTCAAAGATGTTGGGCTAGGAATTGCGCAGGAAAAATGCAATGGCGAAGTGTTCCCTTGAATAAATCGAGCAGTTAGAAACCAGAACAGAGTCCCGGCACTTTTCTTCCTCCCGTTATCAGAGGCGGAATAGGCGGAATAATAAGCCTGCACGGCAAGCAAATTGTGTGCTATAATGCCTCCCTTGCTGGCCCCTGCTGGCCCATTGAAAGGGGCACTGCCATTGTATATCCGTTATACTGAGTCGGTTTACCAAGTTTAAACGTTAGTAGGAAAAACGGAACGGTGTGACAGTGGCCAGTCTACCATTTCCACGGTTTGATCGCCCACCGGTCTATGAGACGGTGTTGGGTGTACAGTTTGAGCCGCTCAGGGGCTTTTCGATTCCGCACTACGGGCTGTACTGGTCCGAGATACGCAGGGAATACCCAAAGTATCAAATTCACCCTCCCCTTAGCCCAGCCTTGGAACTTTTTGGCCCTGAAGCAAAAAAGGACGCTCAAGCTGGTATAGAGCTAGTAGACACTCCTGAGGTGCGGACGTGGTTTCTTACCGAAGATGGGAGGTTTTTGCTGCAGTTACAAAAAGACCGTTTTCTGCAGAACTGGCGTAAGACGCAGGACAGCGATGTTTACCCACACTACGATCAGTTAAGGCCAAAGTTCTGTGCCGAGTGGCAGCGATTCTGCCGGTTTTTAAAAGAAGTAGAAATCGAGACGCCCGTGGTAAACCAGTGTGAGGTAACATACGTAAATCACATTGATATCGAACAGGGGCCCAAATCCTATGAGAACTTATCGAAAATAGTGTCCTGCTGGTCGGGCGCTTACTCAGGTCATTTTCTTTCCGCACCCGAATCAGTGAATTTTAGTTTTCGGCACCTGTTACCAGAAAACAAAGGGCGACTGCACGTAACGATGCAACCAGCCATCAGACGACGCGATGCAAAAGAGATACTGCGTCTTAATCTAACGGTGCGAGGTAGACCAGCGTCGTCTGAATTAAGAGATATTGTAGAGTGGTTGGAGCTGGGGCATGAGTGGGCCGTCCGGGGCTTCGCGGATGTAACAACAGTGGAAATGCATCGGCATTGGGGGAGGACACAATGAATCGATCAATGTACCGAGATACCGGCTCCGATCTCGCGGAAGATCGTGAAGAAGCTGGATCGGATCTCGTTGAGCCTTTGGTAGAAGTACAAAATGCATTGTCGCGGGAGGAGGTCCCTTTGGACGTTCTAACCCCAAAGCAAGCGGAGGCCATGAGGCGACTTGGCGAGCTTGCGAAATTACCAGAAAATTGGGACGGCTACGGCAGCCTCCCACCAACTCAAATTGCGATCGAACTGGTAATGGATCTCTTGCTTAACATCGATGATCGACATTTGCCTGCGGCACGCGTCGTGCCGGTCTCAGATGGTGGGGTGCAACTGGAGTGGCGTACGGCAGATCGCGAACTCCATTTGGAGGTCGCCGGTGACGGGACCGGTCAATATTTGCAGATGCAAGATGGTCAGCCGCAAAAGGAGGACGAAGTAACCCCGCGAATCGATTACGTTCGCCCTCTTCTGGCCTGGCTTAGCCCGCGAACCGTTGAAAGATTGGCGGCGTGACAATCGGGGTGCAGAGGTGCCGCAGAGGCCCGATGATCCTTCGATTGCCCACGATGAACTGCTCTGGCACAGGGTACATCCGACCCACATAGATCTTGATCCGCAAACGAAAGAACCCGATGTAAGCTCTGCAACATTTAGTACTCGCCAAGAGGTTTCAGTTACAATAGCATCCGAGAGTACACTCACGGAGTTTTTACGGGGTTATCCAGACCACAGCGTTATCGCATTCACGGCAGGTGCGGCACGGGCTCTTGGTTGCACAGTCGTTCGAGATCCCGAGCCGGACAATCCTGCTCATGCACTGGTTTGTGGTCCTCGTTCACGCGGCCGGCTGAACAAAAGCCAGCAAGAGTTACTTACTCAGGCGTCTAGATTAGTACTTTTGAAAAAGATAGGTGGGACCGGGGCCAGTTAAGCCACGAGGTAAGCCTGCAACAAGGCTTTAAACAGTTTCCCGTGGTTCGGCACCTTCAGGTGCAGCAGTTCGTGAACAATCACTTCTTTGCGAAATTTGGCCGGCTCTGACAGAAGCTCCTCGTTAAAGCTAAACCTCCCGCTGGTCGAGCAGCTTGCCCACTTTCTCTTCATCGGCCGGATGTGGATCTCTTTGGCCGTCACACCGATGCGTTTCGCCCAGGACTGGACCTCAGACTTAAACGCCTCTCTGGAGAGCGGCTTGGCCCGTTGGGTTGGCTGGGTCTTCCGGGCGACATTTCCGGTCCCGGTCATTTGTTCCTCCTCAGCATTCTCAAGACGGCTTGAGCCATTTCAACCACGGCTTCTTTTATGTCGGCGTCGATCAATGCCTTATACAGGGATTTTCGGACCTCCTGTTCCTGATGGCTACTTGTCTGCCAATGCGGGTGTTGCTCAAAGGCCTTGCCGGCGGCCTCGGCCACCTGCTCCGCCTTGGCGACTCCTTCTTTCTGCAGGAGCCAGTAGACCGCAAACGCTTCTGGCGAGAGCTTTGTGTCGTCGCGTTGCTTCTGGGCCTCCCTGATCTCAGCCATCAGTCTCTCAAGCTCCTGGAGGGCCTCCTGGGTCGTTTCCTGCCTCTCTTCGAAAGCCTCCGCTATCCTCTGGACTCTCTCGCCGATATTGATCAAATACGGCTCGTGCTGGGCGTTTCCGCGGACGAGGTCATCCAGGGCCTTGAGCAAGTTTAAACACCTTGACCGTGTCCGGCTTATCGCCCCCCGCAATCTTCTCCAGGGCTTCGACCGTGAGCTTATGGACCTCTCCCGGTTCGTGAACTTCTCCGGCCTGTGTGTGTTTCTGAACCAGCCTCGCGGTCTTTCGGAGAAATGCCTTGTCGACTGGTGCCCCCCGTTCGTAATTGGCCCTGACCACGCGGTGCATCTGCGTCAGCTCTTCATAGTCCTTCAGGTATGGTCGGAGAAACGCATCGGGTGAAATGATCTCATAGACCGCCTGCACTTTGACGCAATTGCTCGTTGTGGTCCCCCCGAAGCATCGAAAAATACGAGAACAAAGGTCGAAACTCGTAAAGGAACTTGAGCAATGAAGACTTACCAGAGTTATTTACTCCGACAAATGCCGTGTAGCCGGTTCGGATCGAAATACGAGCCGGATGATAGTCCGGAAAACATCTATAGTTTTTGATGACGAGATCCACCTGCATGGGTTAGAAAGTAGCTAAACCGTGGGCTGCTCGTCAATCGGCCATCCGTTTAGATCAAATGCTTATTGTTCAGAACTATTGGTACTGTGTCTTAAGGTGCTGTACCTCACGATTAAGAGCCCAGAAGTACTTCATCTATTTCTCACTAGAAGTCTGACAGTGTCCTGACCAGTCTCCATGGATCTTTTTCGGTGGCGAAGCATTTGGTTGAGACCAAATTCGTCTAAAAAACCTTGGAGCATGGAACCGCCTTCGCGATCGTTTTCAAAAATCCGGGGTATGGGGCCGACCTCCCCCGGGGGTGTTCGCCAACACTAGTTGAGACGAGTGGGTGCATTACGGGTAAAATGCTTACAATCTATCCCCGGCACGGGGGATGTGGGCCACTGATCGTCAGTCAGACGGTCTGGTCCAAATTGCTGATGATTCAAGAATTTTTTCCGTGTGTCCGAAATGTGTCCTAACCGGCGAGTCGGCGTGGTCGTGTGCCGGCATCCATGGCGACCGGACTGCAGATCCGGTGGGGTTTTGAATCACTCGGATCTGAAGAGACTTTTCAGGCGCTGTGCCCAAGCTGTAAGTTCAGCCTGCTTCTTTTCTATTTCCCGCTCCTCGGGAGTTTGGTTTCTGATAAGCTCAGTGGCCATACCATCAGTCTTGGCTGGTTTCGGCAGCCCTGCCGCCGACAATTGGCACTCATTATTCCAAATGAGGGGAAATGCCCATCCACTCCGGGGGAAAGAATGCCAGGTGCAATGGAAGGTTGGGGCATGGTAGGATGTGGCCGTGCGAAAACTCATCGTTCGAAAAAGACGATTGCAGGATCAGGGCAAAAAGTGCGACCTGGCCGACGCTAGCCCCGCGGATCGGTTCGGCATGGTCTGGCCGCTCACATTGAACGCATGGACCTTTAAAGAGGGACGTCTTGCTGAGCCCCGACTACAAAGACATCTTGTCAGGATTCATCGAAGAACGCGTTGACTATCTAGTGGTGGGAGCCTATGCGGTCGCATCCCACGGGCTGCCAAGAGCGACCGGAGATCTCGATCTGTGGGTACGGGCCGATCCGGAGAATGCCCACCGGGTTTGGCGTGCCCTCGCACAATTCGGCGCTCCTGTTACAGACTTGGCTGAATCAGAACTGAGTCATCCCGGACTCGTGTTTCAAATCGGCGTCGAACCATCGCGAATAGACATCCTGACATCGATTGACGGAGTCGAATTCGATGATGCCTGGAAAGCTCGGCTAGAACTGGAGATTGACGGCCTTCGTATCCACGTCATCGGCCGCACACATCTAATCGCCAACAAAAGGGCGGTGGGGCGCCCTCAGGATTTGGCGGACGTAGCTCGTTTGGAGAAGTTGTCTAACAAGTAACCGCTCACCCCAACAAGTATTTATCTTGACACAAACCGGAGAGTTTATGGGCAATCCGATCATTGGTTTCATTGGGTTGGGCATCATGGGGAAGCCCATGGCGCGGAATCTTTTGCAGGCCGGCTACTCGCTTATCGTCCACAATCGCAGCCGCGGTGCCGTGGATGAATTGAGCAAGGAAGGAGCACAGGTTGCTACCAGCCCGAAAGAAGTTGCGGAAAGAAGCGAAGTGGTGATTACGATGCTGCCGGACTCGCCGGATGTGGAGTTGGTCTACTCGGGCCAGAACGGTATTTTCGGAGGCGCCAGGGCAGGGATGCTTTTGATTGATATGTCCAGCATTTCGTCTGTCGTTGCCCGCAAACTCGCCCGCGAAGCTGAAACGCGCGGGATCGACATGCTCGATGCGCCGGTGAGCGGCGGCGAAGCGGGCGCCGTCAGCGCAGCGCTTTCCATCATGATCGGCGGCAAATCTTCGGCGGTCGAGCGGGCCATGCCGATTTTTCAAGCTCTCGGCAAGAACATCGTCCACGTCGGCGACGTCGGCGCCGGCCAGGTAACGAAAGCGGCCAATCAGATGGTGGTCGGAACGACCATCGCAATCGTCGCCGAGGCCCTGGTGCTCGCGGCAAAAGCGGGGGTCGATCCGGCCAAGGTCAGGCAGGCGCTGCTCGGCGGCTTCGCCCAGTCGAAAATCCTCGAAGCCCATGGGCAAAAAATGCTCGACCGCAATTTCAAGCCAGGATTTCGCATTCGCCTGCACGAAAAAGATATGAAGATCGCGCTCGCCACCGGGTCGGAGTACGGCGTGCCGCTCATGGTCGCCGGGGTGGTCGGCCAGATAATGACCGCCATGAAGTCGATGGGGAATGGAGAGTTGGACCATTCGGGCTTGGTGAAGTTCGTCGAGGAGTTGGCAAAAAAGCCCCTCGATACGCCACTTACGTGACTACTCGGGGCAGTCGGATCTTGTTTTCCGAGTGCCCCGAGTAGGCTGAAAGGCCGCAGCGAGGGATACGCGACCTGAAGGTCGCTACTCGGGGTAGTCGGGACGTTAACTCCGATCATCCCGAGTAGGCTCCCTCGGAGCCGTAACTAGGGATACACGACCCGCGCTACTCGGGGACTCGGCCTTCCTAACCGACCATCCCAGTAGGCTTCGAAGAAGCCGTAGCGAGGGATACGTCGCCGAAACGGCGACTACTCGGGACAGTCAGAGTTAGGGGAGGCCGACTACCCTGAGTAGCCACCTTTGGTGGCGTATCGAAGGGTA
>CAYPHJ010000004.1:37455-90537 GCA_964410485.1 uncultured Syntrophobacteraceae bacterium | reverse complement strand
CGAGACGGGATTGATTTTAACTCCGCACCGTCGAAGCGCTTTTCACAAATCGGCCGAGGACGCTGAGTATGCCTCTGACCTCTCCGGGGTGTTTGAGCCGGTAGCGATTTCGCTTGCCGTCGGCCTGGTAGCGCACCACCTCGGCAACTCGCAGGACGCCGAGCACGGTACTCACCCGCTGCACACTGCGGCCGACCGCCCGGGCAATTTCGCTTACGCTCAGCTCTTTGTTCTCGGCAAGCTCTGGAAGCCGTCCTTCGACGACATCTGCTCATTAGGGAAGATCAGATTGGTTTTGCTAACCGGCCTTCTTCATTTCCTCCGCCAGAATCTGATTGACGAGCGATTGATACGGCAAGCCCTTCTTTTCTGCGGTCTCGCGCAACCACCCTAAAACCTTTGGATCGAGCCGTATGGCAATGAGCTTTCTCGCTTCGGCACCTACTGTGGGCCTTCCGACTCGACGCATCCGGGACAGTTGCTTCTCGGAAAGCTCCGGAATATCCGAAAAGTCAATCTTCTTTCGCTTCGTATCTTTTCCTTTCCTTGCGGCTCGCCGGCCTCGCGCTGATGATCCGCGTGATCTCTTCATTACCGCTTCTCCTTTCCGTATAGGCTATAACCAGGACTCTTCCAGTTCCGCTTTTAGCCAACCGCAGTCGGCGCGACTCACCCTGTGAATGTTGGAGATCCTCACCATCCAAACCTTCCGGGTCAACAAACGCGGTGGCTGCTTCTTCGAAGGAAACCCCGTGTTTGAATTGATTAGCCTTCGCCTTTTTGGGGTCCCAATCGAACATCAATTATGTATATACATAACTTTGGCCAGTCGCAAGAAAGACCCTGCTCGTGGACCGGAAAAGACGCGGGCGTGGGTGCACGAGAAGGGATGAATTATGAAAGATGAAAGCGGAAATGAGAAAAAAGAGCCAGCGCGCAAGGATGAAAAACGTGGGGGAAGGACATGCGTGTTGGATAAACAGGATAAGGGGTAATCGGAAAAAGGCGACTCCCGTTCCAATTGTTCCAAAAGCCTATCCTGAGTTCATCGAAGGGTTCCACGGTTTCGCTCGCTACACGGCCTGGAAAGGCCGCTACTCGGGATAGCCGGGTGGGAAAACTGCCGTACGTAGCACGATCGGTTCAAGACGTCCAGCAAATTTTTCTCCGTAAAACCCGCCGGGATACTCCTTGAGAAACTTCCGGATGGACTCCGGCAAAGTTCTATATGTCACTCCACCTTTCCAGCTATTTTCAGATTGTTGAGGAGCGGGTGATTAGCCTCGCTCCCTTGGAGTACTGTCAGCTCAAGCTCCCGCAAGGAAAGCGTCTTCTCACCAGCCCCTATGAAAACGCCTTCACGGTATTTCCGGGGCTGTCTTCAAGCACCTCACCAACTCCCCAATCAGGAACCAGCGGGTGCTTGACGCGTAGTCCCTTCTGGTATCGCATTCCGCGAGTCGGCGGAGCGCCACTTTCCGGCCTCGGCGGAAATTCGCTGAAGATGAACGAGCAGAAAATACAAGCGGGGAGCTATATCTTCAAACCGGGCCGAAAGCACGTAAGCCATCAAAAATTTGCCGCATTTCAGGAAATTCGCACGGTTGAGGGCAAGAATTTTTTGGAAGTTCAGCGCCCTCAGATATCTTCTTCAAGGACATGGCGGAGTTCTTCTGGCGGAATCTTCATCGGTCGCTCGCAGAACACGTGATAGGCGACATTTCGTTGCTCAGGTGTAGTAGTGTGTTTCCGAAGATACTGTACGAGCGCGTCCTGGATGAGATCACCAAGGGCACGCCCCTGTTCGGCGGCGCGCCGTTTTGCCAACCGGATAATTTCTTCTTCTATTACGGCGCTAATCTTTCGTTTCACTCTTGTCCAAAATCTCCCCTGGCCCCTCTTTCCAAAATTTTCCAAAGAGGGGAAATCGTGATCGTACCGGCAATTTCCCCCTTTGAAAAGGGGGATTAAGGGGGATTTTCTTAGCGGTCAGCGACTAAAACTCTACGAAGACCTGGATCTAAAAAATCTCAAAAACTTCAAAATATGATCGGTAAATCAATATGCAGCAACGGCACTTGTACCTATTTTGGACAGCAGTGCTTTCGTTTCATTTTTCCTCGTCGCCGGCTATGCACCTCCGGTAAATCGCGACCGGACTCCACTCAGGAGCGTTTTCTTTTGAAATATTCATACAAATCGTCGAACACGGCTGAAGCGCGGTTGAGGCGGGACTCATCATCTTTGTGCGCCATGGCGATCGCAGCAATGAGTAGCTCAATGCCGGGCGTTTGCTGGCGGCGAAACTTAGAATCTTTGAGATCGATGTCATGAACAATCTCGCCGATAACTCGCAACGCTGGATCCGCAAGTCCAAAATGTTGAGCCAGCACTTCGAACGTGCAGCGATCACCCTCATGTGTGAATTCAGCTTCGAACATATCGAAGCGCAGCTCGCCCGGTGTCGGCGCATACCCCTTGGCCGGGACAAACTTAAAGCAGGCTTGCGGATCAATAAAGCGCTGGATGAGCCAGGCGCTTGCCATTCGGTCCACGTAAATTCCTTTCCTGGTCACCCAGGTTCTGCCCTGAAATTCGTGCCGGAGTGCGCGTGCCGGCTTATCAGCGGCACGGTGGATCGTATGGATTCTGGCCTCGAGCTCGGCTAACAGCCCTCGCGCAGGTTCTTCCCCGGGCGCGCCAAAAAAATCAATGGTTGCCACTTCTGCCAATCGCACTTTTAATCGTTCGACCGCGCCTTGGAGTTGACTCCGTCCCTCCTCGCCTTCCGGCGGAGACCGGGGGAGCGATTTGGCCAGACGGCGCGCCTCTTCAGCGATCTGCTGGTATTCTGAAGCGCGCACTGAGCGGAACAAATCCTCAATCTGCCCATCGGTGAGCCCCTCAACAAATCGGGCCTCGCACAGCATCGCCTCGCCGCCGCCGCCGACAATTTCACTCACCAGCCAGTGGAAGTCCTCCTGCGCCTGTTCCGTTTTGGGCAGGACGTAAACAGAATTCTTGACTGCCACGGCGCCGATTTTGTGCAGCCGGCGCCAGATTTTAACGCGAAAATAATCGGGCTTAGGCGGGATTTGGTGGATGAGAACCAACCAGCGGCCTTCTTCTCCAGCATCCTGCATGGCCTTGCATTACACGTTGACGTGAAGATACAACTGTTATAAATGACAGTTCAGTTGTTAGATATCACAAAGAAGGTGAATCATGAAATGGGTAACCCGCGCGCGCCCGAAGGTCGATCGCGTCGCTTGTCCGTGGCTGATCAAGCGGTTCGTTGATCCTGACGCGGAGATTTTGTACGTCCCGGCAGACCGTGTTCTCGAAACCGCCAAGCGCGAAGACGCTCTGCCCTTCGATATCCCCGATGTGGAGCTTGGCCACCAGGGGTCAGAGTGCAGTTTTGACGCCATCGTACGAAAATACAACCTTCAAGACCCGGCATTGCGAAGGTTAGCCCTGATTGTTCGTGGTGCGGATACGAACGCGAAAGATCTGACGCCGCAGTCCCCAGGTCTCGAGGCCATCGCCGAAGGCTTCCGGTTATTTTATGACGATGATCACGAGCTTCTCGAGCGCGAGATGGCCGTCTATGATGCGCTGTACGCTTACTGCCAACACGTGGCGCAGCGCGAAAGCGCTGAAGCCAAGAGCGAAGACTAGCGGTCGCAAGACTGACCCGGAATTGGGAGAGCGTAACAGTCATCTCGGTCGAGTGTGAAGGAGGAACGATGGCATATGATATGAAACCTATTGCCTGCGACCCATCCAGGCTCAAGGGACTTTCTGAGAAGCTGATCAGAAGTCACTACGAGAACAATTACGGAGGGGCGGTGAAGCGCCTCAACGCCATAACGGCTCAGCTGGATGGTCTCGATTTCGCCAATGCTCCGAATTTTCTGGTGAACGGTCTCAAGCGCGAAGAACTGATCGCCACGAACTCGATGATTCTCCACGAGATCTACTTTGAAGGTCTTGGCGACGAGGGCGAAATGGCAGGCGGGCTCAAAGAAACCATAGAGCGGGATTTCGGTGGGAGCGAGCGTTGGCGGGCGGAATTTGTTGCCATGGGGAAAGCTTTAGGCGGCGGCTCCGGGTGGGTTTTGCTTACCTATTCTCGGCGCGCTCAGAAGCTGATGAACCAGTGGGCCTGGGACCATACCTCCTCTTTAGTGTGTGGGGATCCGATTCTGGCGCTCGATATGTACGAACATTCATACCACATGGATTACGGAGCCAACGCAGCAGCGTACGTTGACGCCTTCGTAGCGAACATCAACTGGCCAAGCGTCGCGAGAAGGTGTACGGCAGCGATCAAAGAAGTGCTGAAACAGTGATGCTTGTGGATACGGTGGAATATCTGGCTGGTGGAGTATGAACGTGGATCAAAGTGCAGTTTCCGTTGCGGGAGAAAAAAACACCCCGACGAGGCCTCTGTTTTGGGAGGCGTTTCGCTATTGGGTAAGACTGGGGTTTATTAATTTCGGTGGTCCTGCCGGTCAGATTGCCATCATGCACAAAGATCTGGTGGACCGAAGGCGGTGGATTAGCGAGCGTGACTTTCTGCGGGCGCTGAATTTTTGCATGATTTTGCCCGGACCCGAAGCGCAACAGCTCGCAACGTATATAGGTTGGCGCCTGCACGGAATCTGGGGCGGGCTCATGGCCGGGCTCTGGTTCATTTTGCCGTCGGTCTTTATTCTTCTGGTGCTGAGCTGGCTCCTCGCGGCACATCGCGACATCACGCTGGTCTCCGGTCTTCTTTATGGGGTCCAGCCGGTAGTGGTCGCGATCGTCGCCGAGGCGGTTATCCGGGTTGGGCGGCGGACTCTGCATCATGGAGTACTGCTCCTCTTTGCGGCCGGGGCTTTCATCGCCATTTACTTCTTAAGAATACCGTTTCCATTCATTGTCTTGACGGCGGGAGCGCTCGGCCTGGTCTTGGTTCGCTGGTGGCCGGAGGTGTTTCGTCCCCGCGGCCACGGAGCGAGCTCAGAGGAGCCGCCGGGCTCGAGTGTGACACATTTTCCGCCTCTGATTAGGCTTGCGAAACTGGCGGCGATCTTTGTCGCGCTCTGGACCGCGCCTTTTGCGCTTCTCGTGGCGTGGGAGGGGCTGGAGAGCGTGTACGCTCAGGTAGCGCTGTTTTTTACTGGCGCTGCGTTTGTCACCTTTGGCGGCGCCTATGCGGTTTTGAGCTACATTGCGGATGCGGCAGTCAAGGTGTATGGCTGGTTGGCTCCGGAACAGATGGTTCACGGTCTGGCACTCGCCGAGTCCACACCCGGTCCGTTGATTATGGTCACACAGTATGTGGGGTTCATGGGAGGCTGGCGGTTCCACGGCGGCATGGATCCTTTCTGGAGCGGCGCGCTGGCCGCAGGAATAACGACCTACGTCACGTTCCTTCCTTGCTTTCTGTTCATCTTTGCCGGCGCGCCATACATAGAGGCATTGGCCGAGAACCGCCGCGTTCAGGGAGCGCTCGTGGGTGTCACCGCGGCCATCGTAGGAGTGATTCTAAACTTGGGTGTATTCTTCGGCTCGCACGTGCTGTTCACTCCGGCACGGCAGCCGGATCCGTTTGCGATCACCCTGGCGGTGGTGAGTTTTGCGGCGCTCCAGCGTCTTCGCTGGGAAATCCACACAGTAGTAATTTCGGGTGCGCTAGTCGGCTTGTTGTGGACGTTTGGCCGGAGCATGATCGTAGGCTAGCGCCTTGAGTCTCGGGCTGGTGTCCGAGTTCTCCAGACGCGAGACCCGCGAACCGAGACGTTTGCGCTTCGCTAGACAAAGCGCGGCGGGAATGAAAAGATAAAAGACGATATCAGCATCTTTTTGGAAGAAGGCCATGCTGAAAGTCATACCTGTCGAAGACGCAGTCGGATTGCCTCTTGCTCATGACATCACGGAGATCGTTCCGGGCAAGCATAAAGGCCCGGCGTTTCGCCGCGGCCATGTAATTCGGCCGGAGGACATCACGAAGCTCCTGGATGTCGGTAAAGCGCACATCTACGTCATGGATCTCGCTACAGACGAGCTACACGAAGAAGACGCGGCTCGCCGCTTGGCCAAAGCAGCTGCAGGTAGCAACCTG
This sequence comes from uncultured Syntrophobacteraceae bacterium, assembly GCA_964410485.1. GTDB lineage: Bacteria > Desulfobacterota > Binatia > UBA9968 > UBA9968 > CAYPHJ01. The sequence continues at coordinate 84,422 of CAYPHJ010000004.1, read as the reverse complement.
AAGCTCACCGATCCGGTCGAGGGCCGGGTAAACCTGGTTGCGGAGATTTCAGGACTTCTAAAGATAGATGCGCAATTACTCTGCCGCTTCAACTCGCTCGGCGATTTGATTATGGCCACCCTGTCTTCTAACTCCTATGTGAAAAAAGACACTGTGGTGGCGGGTACCCGCACGATTCCGCTTGTCGTCAAAGAAGAGCTTGTGCAACGCGCGGAAGCTTTGTGTGAGAGGCATCCGATCGCGACGATTTTACCGACGCCCGCTCGGCAAATTCACTTGATCGTTACCGGCAGTGAGGTTTACAGCGGCAGAATCAAAGACGGGTTCGAGCCGGTTGTACGGAAAAAGTTAGGCGAAATGGGTTCTGATCTGGCTGAGAAGATATTGGCGCCGGATGATGCGGATACAATTGCCACGCTAATTCAGAATGCTCGCAGCGCGGGCGCGGAGCTGATTCTGGTCAGTGGCGGTATGTCGGTTGATCCCGACGACAAGTCACCGGAGGGGATTCGTCGCAGCGGTGCGAAACTCGAGTGTCATGGCTTTCCCGTCTTGCCTGGATCAATGTTTGTTATGGCGTACCTAAACGATGTCCCAGTTCTAGGTTTATCGGGTTGTGTTCTCCATGACCCGGTCACCGCGTTCGACGTCCTCTTGCCGCGTCTTCTGGCCGGCGAAAAAGTAACCCGCTCGGACATCATGGACATGGGTCACGGCGGCTTGCAGAGAAGACATGATCACTAGTGATCTAAAGTTCAAGGTTCAAGAGTTCAAATGTTCAATGTGTCTTCAACTTTTGAACGTCCTTACGGTTGCGAAAGGAGCAGACCATGGAAGTTCTTGAAACGTTGAAAGAGCGCTGCGATCCTCGGTTAGCGGCTCTGCTCGTTGTCGACGTGCAAAACGATTTCGTCAGCCCTGAGGGGAGCGCAGGCAAGCGCGGTGATGACGTGAGCGCATCGCTGGCGATGGTGCCGCGTTTGATTCGCCTCATCGATCATGGCCGACGGGTGGGGCTCACTGTCGTATACATCAAGACGCTTCATAGCGAGTGGACCGATACACCGTCATGGATTTATCGCAGCACACAGAAGAGCGGCTTGAATACCTGCCGTGAAGGCAGTTGGGGAGCGGAGTTTTATGAGGGGATCTCTCCCCTGCCAAGCGAGCGGGTGGTGATCAAGCATCGCTACAGCGCTTTCATCAATACCGATCTCAATACGGTTCTCAGAGCCCGCGGCATTGAGAGCGTACTGGTGACCGGGGTTGCCACCAATGTTTGCGTCGAGACAACGGCGAGGGACGCTTACATGTTCGATTACTATGTGACAGTGGTGGAAGATTGCTCCGCCGCTTACGATGCGAAATTGCACCTGGCAACGTTGGAGAACATGAGACGGCATTTCGGACTGGTGGCTTCTTCGGACGAGATCATCGAGACCTGGAAAGGACTGCGAGCGAAAGCCGCCGCAGGGTTCTAAGACATTGACTGAGGACCGCGAACGGACGACCGACGCCGGTCGGCCTGGCAGCAAGTAGCCTGCCAGGCCGTTTTTTATTTCATAAAGGCGGCGTTGATTTCTTCGAGTTGTTGGAGAGATGGTTGCAAATGTTCCTGGGTAAGCTCGGACAAAGGCGTATCGCAGAGATTTAACTCCTCGGCGAAATCCTTGCGGTTGGGGTTGTAATAAATAAGGCCGGTTAAGAATTTGCCCTCGGCAATTGCCGCATGCACCGCCGAGATAGCCTGATGCTTGTTCGTCGGGTCATAGTCCTTAGCCAGCTTGTGCAGGATGATCCGCGAGCCGTCATGCAAGAGGACCTCATGATCGGTCCCCTCGTCGTAATCCGCCTCGATGTTTTCGTAAGGCGGAATGAAATCGATATCGTGGATCGGATCGAGGTGCCCTTTGACGTACTTGAGGCTCTTGGTCGAGCCCTCATGATTATTGAACGTTACGCAAGGGCTGATCACGTCGAGGATAGCGCTTCCGTTGTGAGCCAAGGCGCCCTGGACGAGCGGCGACAGCTGCTTCCGGTCGCCGGAAAAGCTCCGCGCGACGTAGGTTGCGCCCAGAGTAATGGCCAGCTCGGCCATATCGATGGAAGGAATGTCATTGACTTTGCCGCCTTTCATGACCGAGCCGACGTCGGCTGTCGCCGAAAACTGTCCTTTGGTCAACCCGTAGACGCCGTTATTCTCGATGATATAGGTGATATTCACGTTGCGGCGCATCATGTGACAAAAGTTGCCGAGACCAATGGCCGCGGTATCGCCATCGCCGGAAACCCCGATCGGCATGAGACTGTGATTGGCCAAATTGGCTCCGGTGGCCACGGCTGACATTCTGCCGTGAACGGCGTTAAAGCCGAAAGACTGGCTCAAAAAATAGGCCGGGGTTTTCGATGAGCAGCCGATCCCGCTCAGCTTGACAACTTTGCGCGGATCGATGCTGCTTTCATAGAAGGCGCGCATGACGGATGCTGAGATCGCGTCATGACCGCAGCCGCGGCACATGGTCGAGGGCGCCCCTTCGTAATCCTTCTCTGTTAGATTGATGCGGTTAACTTTTGCCTCTGCCATAATCGTTCCTTACATTTGAGCGGTTTTGAGTTGCGCGGATTGTGAGGCGTCGAAAATCTGCTTCACCACCTCACCCGCCGTGACTGGAAGCCCGTTGTAAACCAATATGTTGACGATCTTCGCCCCTAGCTCGGGGTATTCATCTTTAATGATCGCTGCCATCTGAGCGTCGCGGTTTTGCTCCACCAAATAGATAGTGTCATGTTCAGCGAGAAAATCCCTGACTTCGCTGGTCAAAGGCAGAGCCCGGATCAGCAGGTGGTTGGTTTTGAGCCCTGCCGCTCGCAGCCTGTCCCGCGCTTCGCGCACCGGTTCATGGCTGGAACCGTAGCAGATGATGCCGGTTTTGACGCCTTTCGTCATTTCAACGATTGGCTTGGGAACATACTTCCGCGCCGTTTCGAACTTCTTGCGCAAACGATCCAGAATCTCCTTGTAATCGTGTTCGTCCTCGGAGTATTTGGCATCGACATCATGTCCGGAGCCGCGCGTGAAATATGAAGCCATTCGATGCGGGTTGCCAGGCAGAGTTCTGTAGGGAATGCCGTCGCCGTCCTGATCGAAATAACGGCGGAATTTTTTGCCCGTTTTGGACCACTCTTCGAGCTGGCCGGCAGTCAAGACTTTGCCACGATCGAAGGGTTCCTCCTGGAGTTTGAGCGGATCGGACGACCACAGATTCATGCCCAAATCCAAATCCATGGCGACAAAAACCGGAGTTTGAAAGCGCTCGGCAAAATCGAAACTCCTGCGCGCTAAATCGAAACAGGAATTCATATCGTGTGGTATCAAAAGAAGATGGCGCGTATCGCCATGGGAGGCGCCGTACATGAGTGAAATGTCGGATTGCTGTGTCCTGGTCGGCAATCCGGTGGATGGGCCGCCGCGTTGAATAATGAAAAACACCGCAGGGATCTCGGCGTAATATGCAAGGCCAATGGATTCGTTCATCAGCGAAACCCCGGGCCCCGAGGTCGAGGTCATCGCGCGCGCGCCCGCCCAGCCTGCCCCTACGACCATGCTCGCCGATGCGATCTCGTCTTCAGCCTGCACTATGGCGAACGCCGCTTTGCCGTTATTTTTTTTACGCAAGCGGGGGAGATAATATTCCATGGCTTCCGCCAGCGAACTCGACGGGGTGATGGGATACCAAGCGATAACGGACGCTCCTCCATAGATAGCGCCCAGGGCCGCAGCGGTGTTGCCTTCCGTAATGATTTTTCCCTTGTTGCCGTTGGGTATGGGCTCCAGTTTCGCGATGTTTTGTTTGTAACCCTTCTCCTTCATGTACTGATAGCCGGCGTCGATGCAGGCGAGATTGGATTCTATCACCGCCGGTTTCTTACCGAAGGTGTCTTCCAAAACAGCTTTGATGACCGACATGTCAATGCCGAAAAGGTAGGCCAACGCGCCTACGTAAATCATGTTTCGTTGCTTTGCTCGAAGCGGTGAGGCAGGCACGAGCTTGGCGACCAGTTTATTGGCCGGAACTCCCAAATACTGTACGCCATCCCGCTTTAGACCGGCAGCCAAGGGATTGGAGTCATCGTAAAGAATCACGCCGCCGTCGCGCACGCGGTAGATATCCTTTGCCGCTGTGGCGTCGTTGAACATGACCATGACGTCGATCACATCTTTTCGGCTCAAGTATCCCTCGGCAGAGGCACGAATCTGGTACCATGTTGGCAAGCCCTGGATATTCGAGGGAAACATATTCTTCGATGAGCACGGTATGCCCATCTTGAAAATGGCCTTGAACAAGATGTTGTTCGAGGACGCACTGCCCGAACCGTTCTCCGTAGCGACGCAAATATTCAGGTCGTTTATGGTCGGCGTATCCAAACTAGATCCTCCCTTGGGTTCTTGAACAAGTTTTTTATTTTAACACAAGCGTCTTATGAAACAATAGTATAGTCGGCCGCTTAGCCAGGCGTGTACTGGTCGTCCGAGTCGTAATATTCGGCTACTTCTCGCCATGTCTGGCGCACTCTTTCATCGATATCGAAGGCGCGGGCGTACTGCAATACATCGGGCATCGAGACAATGCCTATCAGTTCGCGCGCTGTGTTATTGACCGGCATGTTCCTGATATCCCGCCGGTACATCTCCGCCAATGCCGCGCCGACAGAAGTCGTGCTCGGCATAGCGACAAGCGGCGATGTCATCACCTGCCGGATCGGCGTTCCCCTGGTATCGAGCTGCCTGGTGGCTACCCTTTTCAACACGTCACGCTCGGTAAAAATCCCGTCAGGCTGCCCGTTCGCGCTGACGATCACGGCCGGTAGACTGTTGCGAATCATAAGATCGGTGGCTTCGCGAATCGGGGTCGAGACGTCAACAGCGGCGACATTCGTCGACATGATGTCTCCTAACGTTTGCGTATCGCTGAGTCCTTGACCTAGTTCCACGGCAAGTCCTAGAATCCGACGCATAGAAACAATGCCGACGATTTTTCCACGGCGGCCACGAACCAGAAGATGTCTGAACTTTCCTTTGAACATTTTTCCAAAGGCGTCAACAATGTGGCTTTCCTCGCGCACCGCGCGAATCGGCGCAGTCATGACGGCGCTGATCGGTGTCGTTTTCGGATCGATGGCGCTGTTAACGACCCGCGTCAGAACATCTTTTTCCGTGAAGATGCCGACCGGGACCTGGTCATCGGTGATGATGACCCGACCGATATCGGCCGCCGCCATCATCGCCATGACATCGTAAACAGGCTGTGTTACCGGCGCTGTCGTCAGTTGAGTGGTCATGATCTCGCTGACTTTATTGGAAAGCATCGAACGTCTCCTTTGACTGGGACCAGGGCAAGAACGAGGGATACTATATCACCTTTTCCATACGCGCGCGCAACGCGCATCCAGGGTTCGGACCAACGCCAACATTATTGCGACGCTGCGGACAAGCATGGTAGATTGGGTGATGTAAATTAGGCACTTAGTTGAATTGAGGTCAAACGTGAGCCGCAGGGAAACCGAATTCGACCACGAGGTGGTCACCGAGACCAAGAAGAAGCTAAAAAAGCCGCCACTCTACAAAGTGTTACTGCACAACGACGATTATACAACCAAAGAGTTTGTCGTCCAGATCTTGCAGTACGTGTTCAATAAGGAACATACCGAAGCAGTTCAGATCATGCTGCATGTCCATAAAAAAGGCATCGGTGTGGCCGGCGTTTATACATACGAAATTGCGGAGACCAAGGTGGCCATGGTGGAAAATCTAGCGAAACAGCATGAATATCCGCTGAAGTGCACGATGGAAGAGGCTTAGTATGATCAGTAAGGAACTCGAAGGGACCTTAAACGCCGCGCTGCAAGAGTCCAAACGCCGGCGCCATGAATACGTCTGTTTGGAGCACCTGCTTTACGCCTTGCTCCACGATAAGGATGCGAGCACTGCGATTGTCCACTGTGGCGGCGACATTGCTCGATTGAAAAAGTCGTTGGAGGAATTTTTTGACACCCAGATGGAGGCGCTCCCCAGAGGCATCGACCAGCAACCGCAGCAGACGATCAGCTTTCATCGGGTGCTCCAGCGGGCGGTGATTCATGCGCAGTCGGCGGAAAAGAAGGAGATCAACGGCGGCAATTTGCTGGTTGCGATGTTCCGCGAGCCGGATTCCTACGCGGTGTATTTGCTCGAAGAGCAAGGGATTAGCCGGTTTGACGTGGTCAACTACGTCTCCCATGGAATTTCGAAGGTGGCTACGGGTGAGGAGGAGTGGAGTCAGAGCGGAGAGGAGCGTCCGGCCGACGAAAAGGCGGCGCCGAGAATCAAACCCCTTGAAGCCTTCACGGTGAATCTGGTGGACAAGGCGCGCCAGGGAACGATCGACCCGCTCATTGGGCGGGCAGACGAGGTTGAGCGTACGATTCACGTTCTATGCCGCCGGCGCAAGAATAATCCCATCTATGTTGGCGACCCGGGGGTTGGGAAAACAGCGATTGCCGAAGGGTTGGCGCTTAAAATTCACGACGGCGACGTACCGGATGCGCTAAAGAACGCTACCATTTACGCTCTCGACATGGGGGCGCTGCTCGCCGGAACCAAGTTTCGCGGCGATTTCGAAGCCCGATTGAAAGGGGTCTTGACCGGACTTAAAAAACAGCCGAACTCCATCCTCTTTATCGACGAAATTCATACGATCGTCGGCGCGGGCGCAACCAGCGGAGGCTCGATGGATGCCTCCAATATCCTCAAACCGGCGTTGGCTTCGGGCGAGCTCAAATGCATTGGTTCGACCACCTATCATGACTACAAGAGCTATTTCGAACGGGACCGGGCGCTTGCGCGGCGCTTCCAAAAAATAGAAGTGGCCGAACCCAGCATCGAGGATGCCTATAAGATTCTCCAGGGACTCAAGCCCCAGTATGAGTCACACCACGGCGTGCACTACTCCACGGGTGCCTTACACGCCGCCGTGGAGCTTTCGGCGAAGCATATCAACGACCGCCGGCTACCGGACAAAGCTATCGACGTGATTGACGAAGTGGGCGCATCCGTCAAGATCCTCCCCCCTGATAAGCGTAAGAAAACCATCGGCCCAAAAGACATCGAAAAGATCGTCGCCAAAATCGCCAAGATACCGCCGCGTAGTGTCTCGGTGTCGGATAAAGAGCAGTTGCAGAGTCTGGAGCGCGACCTCAAACTGACGGTCTTTGGCCAGGACACGGCCATTGAAATGCTGGCCAGCACGATCAAATTGTCTCGCTCGGGCCTGGGCAGCCCCGAAAAACCCATCGGCTGTTTCCTGTTTGCCGGTCCCACGGGCGTAGGAAAGACCGAGCTGGCGAAACAGCTGGCTCATATCATGGGCATCCAGTTTATTCGTTTCGACATGAGCGAATACATGGAAAAGCACACGGTATCCCGCTTGATCGGCGCTCCGCCAGGGTATGTGGGTTTCGATCAGGGTGGGCTGTTGACGGACGCAATCAACAGAAACCCATACTCCGTGTTGCTGCTCGATGAGATTGAAAAAGCTCATCCAGACCTGTTCAACATTCTTCTTCAGGTCATGGATCATGCTGCCTTGACTGATAACAATGGCAAACAAGCCGACTTTCGAAACGTTGTTCTCATCATGACCACGAATGCCGGAGCGCGGGAGATGAGCGCCGCGCCGCTTGGATTTGGCGCTCTGTCCAATGCCGGTAAAGGCAAAGAAGCGATTGACAAACTGTTCAGCCCTGAGTTTCGCAATCGGCTGGATGCGATCGTTACATTCAATTCGCTGAGCATAGAAATTATTGAGCGGGTGGTCGACAAGTTTATCATTGAGCTCGACCGCCAGCTGAACGAGAAGAAAGTCTTTCTCCAACTGACTCCGCGGGCGCGGCGATGGCTGGCGGAGCGGGGTTATGATCCGTCTTTCGGAGCTCGACCGATGGCCCGGCTCATTCAGAATGAGATCAAGCGAGTGCTTGCCGACGAGATCCTGTTTGGGAGCCTGCAGGCCGGCGGCAAAGTGGAAGTTGACGAGAATGAAGGCAAGCTTACCTTCGCTTATCAGCCGCTCGATGGCTGATCCGCTCCGAGCTTCGCTGCGGTCGGCGTTTCAGATTACGAACCGCAGAATTCAGAATAACAGATAACGCACATTCCTTTGAAATCTGAAATCTGGTGATTTGAATTCGTCGCGAAGCGCAGTGAGCAACCCGGGCGGAATTCAATCAACTCTGAGCGCGGGGTCATGGAACAGGTTTTCATCGGCGCATTCCTTTTTCTTTTCACCTTGGAATTCATTGTTGAGTTCGCGCTCAACGAGATGAATCTCCGTTACGTTGCGGCCCGCTGGGCGGAACGAAAGATTCCTGATTTCATCCGCGAAAGGATGAGCCGGGAGGAGTATGAGAAGTCGGTTCAGTACTCGCTCGCCAAGGGAAGGTTTCAGCGTTGGGCCGATCTCTACGGGCGGGTTGTTTTTCTCGGTGTCCTGTTCGGCGGCGCTCTACCTTATATTGACCGGCTCTCTCGAGATTTGGCGGGCGCGTTCTTTCCGATCGCCTATGCCGAAGGCATCATTTTTTGCATCGGCGTGGGTTTGATCTTTTCGCTGGCGAGCTTGCCAACAGATCTTTATGCTACTTTCGGCCTCGAATCACGTTTCGGCTTTAACCGCATGACGGTCAGACTCTATCTCCTGGACAAGCTCAAGGGCTTACTCCTCGGCGTGGTAGTTGGTGTGCCTTTTCTGTTTGTCATTTTGTGGCTCATGGATGCGAGCGGAAGCTACTGGTGGATCTGGGCGTTCGTCTTTATCTCTGGATTTCAGCTCTTGATGGTCGTCATCTATCCTACGGTGATCGCGCCGCTGTTCAACAAATTCGAGCCGCTCAAGGAAGGCGAGTTGCGGGAGCGTCTTGCCGCCCTGGCGAATCAGGTGGGTTTCACAACCAGCGGTATTTATTCAATGGACGGGTCAAAACGTTCGGCACATTCCAATGCTTACTTCACCGGGATCGGCAAAGCGAAGCGGATCGTCCTGTTCGATACCTTGATGGATCAAATGACACTGGATCAAACCCTGGCGGTCCTCGCGCATGAAATGGGGCATTACAAAATGAAACACATCCGGCGCATGCTGGTGGTGCAGAGCGTAATGCTCTTTGCCGGTCTCTATGTACTGAGCCTGCTGGTGGATTACCCGCCCTTTTTCTCGGCTTTCGGCCTGGAGCAGCCTTCAAACCACGGTGCGCTTGTTTTGTTCAGCCTCATCGCGGGCGCGTTTACTTTTTACCTGATCCCGCTCATGAACTTTCTGTCGCGCAAGCACGAATACGAAGCGGACCGATTTGCAGCACGAACATTGCGCCAGAGCAAGCCGATGGAGGAGGCCTTGATCAATTTAACAGTGAAAAACCTGTCTAACCTAACACCGCACCCGTGGTATTCCGCCTATCACTACTCGCATCCCAGCCCGAACGAACGCGTCTCGGCGCTGCGGCAAACGGCGGCATGAAGAGAATCAGAGAATCAAGGTTGGTTTCTGACTTATTGAGTCAACAGTTTGAGCAACTTCATTTTTTCGGCGGAGGACATCAACGAAGACATCGTGTTCCGAATCAGCTCCTCTTGCCTGTCCCCTGGCACCGGATCGACGTAAAGCCCCAGCCTCTCGGAGTCGGAGATCATGGCCGGGTCCTTGAAGACTTTCAAAAACGCTTGCCTCAGTAATGCAACCCGATCCTCGGGTGTGGCGGGCGGCACAACAAAAGGTCTACCCCATTCACTTGCGTCAACCATGAGTTCCACTAGCGGCCAGTATTGGCGGTTGGGCGCGTGCCGTTTCGCCACTTCAAAAACCGTTGGCACATCGGGAAAACGAGGGTCTCTTTTTCTGCTCGCAATCACGAGCGGATTGCCGATCTCACGCAAAAGCGAGAGGGCGGCAAGCGAGTCAGACGTAGTCCCGATCAAATCGTTTTCTCCCCTGCGCATGGCCGCGACCTGCTCAGCCGCGCCCGGGTACCCCAGAACCCAACTTTTAAACGGTAAATTCCACGCCAGCTGATAAGCAAAGGGAATCTGGTAACCCGCTGCGCTCCTCGTGGTGCCTCCGGGCACAAATTCGGTTTTGGACTGTATCAGTTCATCCATAGTGCGGATACCGGTTTCTTTACGGATCACGAGCATGGGAATGTCTTGTCCCAGGCTTCCCAAATAGCGAAAACGCCGAAAATCGGCTTTTTCCACAAGCTCAGGACGCAACAACTGTTCGATCGGCGCCGTGCGATCCAGTAGAGACAGTGATAACCCGTCAGGCTTGGCCCGATGATAGATGAATGTGGCGGCGACCAAGCCTCCTGCCCCCGGCATGTTGATTACGATGACGGAACGGCTCCCGGGAAGGTGCTTCCCCAGATGTCTGGCCAATACCCGGGACATCAGATCATAGCCGCCGCCCGGCGTGGACCGGTTGTACACCTTGATCTGCTGATTGACATAAAAGGGCTCCTGCTGGGCCGATAATGTGACGTTGGTTATAAGGCAGAAAGACAAGATCACCGCCGAGATGAGTAGTGTCTTCATCGCGTTCTCCTCGAATCGTTTTGTTTTACCACGCTTCAACGGCTTCACGTCTGTGATGTCATCCGTCTACGCCTTCTCTCGGGGCCATCATTATTGGACCAGCGAGTCTATTGCAAGTCTCCGAAAACCGGCGCCTCTCTTTGGCGCTTGCACGCAACTCGCATTCGTCGTAGCGTCGCTGCAAGTGGTCAGTTCCCGCTGTTCGCCGGATATCGAGTGCTAAAGCAGCGGGTTCGTACCTGAGGCTCGACACTAATTTGCATGTCCATGTATTAGGAAATCACCGTTGAATCCAAAAATACGCAAGGAGCGGAGACACCTATGGAAAAACTAATCGATGCTGATGGCCATGTGCTGGAAGATGAAACGCTGTTGGACTACCTGGAAGAACCGTATCGTAGCTGCAAAACGCAGGGGGGGATCATCGGCCCGATCCGGAATGTGCTGGGCAATGTCTTTCCGACTCTAGACTTTCTTCACCTGGCCACGTTCAAGCGCAGCGAGCGGGCGTTTGGGGGTGGTAAGCGCGTTGGGCCGGATGAGTGGCTTCATTTTCTCGATGTGGCCAAGTTCGACTACGCCTTTCTTTATCCAACACTTGGTCTTGCGATGGGTAATATCGTCCACCCCGATTGGGCCTGCGTGGTCGCGCGAGCCTACAACAACTGGCTCCATGAGCGGTACATGAAACGCAGCCCTCGTCTGAAAGGGATGGCGCTGATCCCAATGCAAGATGTCAGCGAAGCGGTTAACGAGCTGCGCCGCGCGGTTAAGGAGCTTGGCATGCCCGGGGCGATGCTTCCTTCCCGCGGGTTACCTTTTGATCTTGGCCATCGAACGTACTGGCCCATCTATGCAGAAGCGGAGAAACTGGGTTGCGCGCTAGCCGTGCACGGCGGCTGCCATCACGGCATGGGCCTCGACACCTTTGAAAACTTCGTGCCGATTCACGGAATGGGTCATCCGCTGTCCTTGTTAATCGCGTTCTCGGGCATGGTCTATCACGGCGTGTTCGACGAGTTTCCACGTCTGCGGGTGGGTTTCCTCGAGGGCGGCGCCGCATGGGTGACGTTCTGGATGGATCGAATGGATCGCTCGCATCATTATTTTGGCGAGCTCAATTTCCGCGGACGCTACAAGGGACCGTCCATGCAGCGAACGCCGAGCGAGTACCTGAAGAACGAGAATGTGTTCGTCGGGTGCGAAGGCGGTGAGCAAGGATTAGACTATCAGGTCAAACGGACGGGAAACTCACATTATCTCTTTGCCAGCGACTTCCCCCACGAGATCGGGCCTGAGGATATCATGCACGAGATCGATGAAGTGCGTGAATACCCGGGTCTCAGCGACAGCGACAAGGCCGCCATTCTTGGAGGGAACGCAAGGCGCTTCTACCAGATTGATTAGTGGCGCAGTGCACTGGTTCGCAGCATCGCGGCGCGCGCGATGCGCGGGTGACAGTGGCACACAGTGACAATCGGCAACGCCGGAACTACCAAAGCTCCTCTGAACCCTCGTTAATGGCCAGCATTCACCCTGGCATCGTGTTTGCGGCACAAGATCGATTGAGTCCGCCAAAAGCCTTTGACCGGCGGCAGGTGATGCGTGTTCGTGATCGGCCAAACTGAAACATCAACGAGAGAGGATACAGCAATGGCCATCGGTTCAGCGGTTCAGAGGGGGTTATACGTCTACGTCTATGACGAGAACGGCGTACAGACTGTGTCGATCTATGCCGGAAATCAAGCCGGCGACGGTTTACACGGTTACACATCGACAAGCGTAAGTGTAAAGCGCGGACCGTATGTTTACGTTTACGATGAAAAAGGCGGTCATAAACAATCCATCTACGCAGGCTAGCTTCCCGGGCAAAGCATAACGCAATCTAGCTGCAGAATTGCCCGTGCCAGGGTATTGCATCGACATTGTCCGGTATGTAAGCTTGTATCTTCAAGCTGCCAACTATCTTTCACTCGGGTCCCGTCCTGAGACTCGCTCCAAACCAAGTCCACAGGAGGTAAAATGATCAACAACGGATCGTTCGTACATTTTGAGTACACTCTTTCCGATGAAAGCGGGAAAGTTATTCAATCCAATAAGGGCAAGGATCCCGTCAGCTATACGCATGGACAAGGTAAGATCATTCCGGGCGTAGAGAAGGCCCTTGCCGGAATGGAAATTAATGAGGAAAAGAGCTTTCGCGTTCCGCCGGAGGACGCTTACGGAGCAGTAGATCCTACCGGCTTCAAGGAAGTTCCGAAGACCGCCGTTCCTGCCGCAGCGCTAAACCCCGGCACCCCCCTTGGCACCCGTGGTCCAAACGGTGAAGAACTGGTCATTCACGTGCACGAGGTTAAAGACGAAACGGTAGTTCTTGACTTCAATCACCCGCTTGCAGGGAAGACTTTGACCTTTGATGTAAAAGTCTTGGGCATTGAGCCAAACGAGCCATCGTAAAGGTCGAAGACGCAGAAGGTTACAGAAACAAAGCGGGCCGGCCGCACCGGGCGGCACCGGCCCGCTTTGAGTTCAAGCGACATATCACAGAATCTGATACAGCGACCCGGCTATCGCCCATAGCACTGCGGATCCCAAAATTATCCATATGCTGATTTTTAGCCACACGGGAAAATCATCCATACAAGTCTCCTTTTTCGTCTCGACGGCGTAGAACTCCGTCGAACGATCGACTGACACACATTCGCAGACAGTGGAATAAACGAAAAAGAAGACGGTAATCAGATCAGAAAGGCACCGTGAAGCTTATAGAGTTTGGAAGTCTTGAAAGAAGCCGCAATTGTCTGGAGTGAGATTTCGAAGCGGGGATCCTCCAGGTGCAGTGACCGGCGGCGGGATAAACTGTCCGCGGATTCACAATTGTTGACAAACCGGGACAGATGGCCAGTGGCGGCGGGGAGTGCCTTCTCATTGTGAATCTCTGCCTGGTCGGGAAAATAGACCTCCTCCGCCAGGCCGAACCCGGAGGGCACAACCCACGAGAGGAGAAGGAAGAATGCAACATGTTTGCGCAACACGCAGGGGCAGTAAATACCCGGCTCGAGTGTTTGTCAATAGGCGGATTTCGGGCGTGATTTCGGGTGGGTTGCGCCGGCCGGCGGCATCAGGCTGAAGTAGCAAGTACACCCGGTCACTGAAAGAGCTTGTTAAAAAGCTCTTTGACACTCCGCGGTGTCTTGATCATCGAGAGCAGTAGTTTAAGAACGTCCTCGGCAAGTAGGATTACGCACGGTTTGGCTGCCGGAATGCAAAGAACGCACTAGCTGACTCTTGTGATTTGTAGGAAGAGTCTGTAATGATGCCGCCGTACATGATCGCCAGAACAGCAGGACAGGTCTACGACTTTTGCAAACGTGTGGCTGACGAAACCAACCTAGGGATAGCTATCTTCAACAGCCCTCAATCAGGCATGACGCTTACGCCTAACGACATTGTTGGGCTTAGCGACATTCCGAATGTTTGCGCTGTTAAGGTCGCTACAAGAAACGTAGCTGACGTGAATGCAACCCATAAAGCGGTGGGGGACAAAATGGTTGTCAGCGCCGCAATGGAAGATGCGTTCTTCTACCAAAGCTTCTACGGCTTTCGCCAGCAGGTTCTTTTTGCAAACGCCTGTGACTGGATGTTCGATACACCTGACGAGTCTTATTTCGTGCGTTTTGTTAACTACGCATGCAAGGGAGAAATGCACGAGGCTGCCGAGATATACCGCGAGAAAGTGTACCCCTTAAAGCATGTGTATGACAGTTGGGGGAGTTATTTAAGGCGCAAATACAACGGAGCCTATCCGACTCAAATGGCCAAAACATGGGCTGCGCTCGTGGGTCTAGCAGCAGGACCAGTAAGATCTCCGCTTATGCCGCTTTCAGAGGAAGACGCGCAAAGGCTCACCCAAAATGTCATCGAAGCGCGACGGAAGGCAGGTCTCAAGCCGCTGAAAGCCGACCGCCTGTAGTGACACATACGCACTCAGCCTCTGTGGGCTCACCCTGGTCTTCACAGCCGCATTTCTCTTTTTATGTGTCCTGTTCTGCTTGACCGAAAGCTCCGGCCTTTTGTACAAGTGAAATCCCGCGGAGCAAAGGAGGAAAACTCATGGCGCGCATTCGTCACATAGCTCTAGACTCCAATCCAGTCGATCTTTTGAAGCACGGCTGGCCGATCTGACTTACATGATCTCGGGAACACCCTCGCTCGCCAAAAACGGCATGGTCGTTTCGAGCCAGCCTATCGCTTCGCTCGTCGGCGCAAAGACCTTGATGGACGGCGGCAATGCCATCGATGCCGCAGTTGCCACGGCGGCGGTGCTCGGTGTTATGACGCCCACGTCATTGGGCCTCGGCAGTGATGCCTTCGCCCTCGTTTACGCCGCACGCGAAAAGAAGCTTAAAGGTCTCGATGGCAGTGGCTGTTCACCGCGTGCCGCCAGCGCGGAATTTTATCGGCGCCAGGGTCTAAGCCAGATGCCTGCGACCGGCATCCATTCCGTCACCCTACCGGGCGTGTTGCGGGCATGGTCGACGCTGATCGAGTCCTACGGGACCTTGCCTTTGGGCCGGTTACTTGCGCCCGCCATCGAATACGCAGAGAGGGGTTTCCCCGTGACGGCGGTCGTGAGCCGGGAGTGGAGCGGTGCGAAAGGGAAACTTGCCGCAACCGAAGAGGGTTCGAGGGATTATCTGATTAGCGGTCGAGCGCCTGGTGCTGGCGATATCTTTTATCAGCCGAATCTTGCCCGGACTCTACGATTGATAGCCGAAGGCGGAGCGGATGTTTTTTACGAGGGCGAGTTCGCCGAGAAGTTTCTAAGAACATCGAAGCGGCTCGGCGGCCTGTTCGAAGCACAGGACCTGGCGGAGTATCGTTGTGAATGGGTGGAGCCCGTTATCTCCCGCTACCGCGGGTTTGAGGTTGCGGAGCTCCCGCCCGCGACTCAGGGGTTCGTAGCGCTGGAGATGCTTGCACTGCTGGAGGGTTACGATCTCAAATCCATCAGGCATAACTCGGCAGAGTATCTTCACCTCCTTATTGAAGCAAAAAAGCTCGCGTTCGCCGATCGTGACCGCTATCTGGCCGATCGGCGCTTTATGAAAGTGAGCGTACAGGATCTGCTTGCGCCCGCACGGATCGAACGGCTAAAAAAAGAGATCCGCATGGACCGCGCCAGCGCGGAACTCCACCAAGAGCCCGCTCATTCGGGGACGGAGTATGTAGCCGTCGTGGACGCGGGCGGCAACGCTGTATCGTACATTGAGAGCCTCTTTATGAGCTTTGGCTCCGGGGTGGTCGTCGAGGATACCGGGGTTATTCTACAGAATCGCGGCCATCTCTTTTCACTCGATCCCGAGCATCCGAACTGTATCGGCCCGCAGAAGCGCTGTATGCATACATTGATGCCCGGGATGGTCCTTAAAGATGGGCGGCCTTATTGTGTCTTGGGTCTCAAGGGCGGGCACGTGCAGCCGCAGGTACAGGTGCAGAGTATCTGCGCGCTGCTCGATTGCGGCCTCTCGGTCCAGGAGGCGATCGGCGCGCCGCGGTTCAATCATTTGAACGGGCTCGAAGTCGGCCTCGAGCCGGGCTTCGCTCAGGAAGTCTTGACGCAACTTGCCGGCAAAGGGCACAAGATCGTCACCGCTGCGCCGGAGAGCTATGGCGGTGCACATGCCATCCTCGTTGACCATGAAAGAGGCACTTTGATGGGTGGCTCGGATCCGCGCAAAGATGGCGCTGCAGTTGGCTTTTGATTTTGGGCTAAGGAGGAATGGATATGACAAAGAGAATGTGCCTTGTTTCTGCCGCAATCGGGTGGTTGACGCTCTTGAGCGCCGATGCCTACCCGGCACAGCCGGCATTCGACGCAAAAACGATCCGCATCATTGTCGGTTATTCTGCCGGCGGCGGATTCGACACCTATTCGCGGGCGATAGCCCGGCACCTAGGCAGACACATTCCCGGCAGCCCTGCGGTGATTGTCGAAAACATGCCAGGTGCCGGAAGCCTTATCGCCGCCAATCACATGTTTAAAGTTGCGAGGCCCGATGGCCTGACGATCGGTAACTTTCACGGCTATCAGATATTGAACCAGGTCCTTGGCACTTCCGGAATCGAGTTCGACACCCGAAAGTTCGAATGGCTCGGTGCGCCGGTGCAAGACACAGGAGCTTGCGCTTTGACCCGGGCGAGCGGTATCACCAACTTCGAGCAGTGGAAGGCGGCGAAGCAGCCGGTCAAACTCGGGGGTGTGGGACCGGGAGATGCCTCCTTCGTCATGAGCCGAGTACTGAAAGAGGTGCTGGGCCTGCCCGTTCAACTGGTTTTTGGATACAAGGGTACTGCCGAGATACGGCTTGCGGCTGACGGCGGAGAGCTTGCTGGCGGCTGTTGGCAGTGGGAGTCGATCAAAGTCACTTGGACCAAGGCGTTAGAGGCGGGTGATGTCAATGTGGTGGCCCAACTGGTGGAGAAACCGCATCCTGACCTGCCAAAAGTGCCGCTGGCCCTGAGCCTTGCGAAAACTGAAGAGGCGCGGCTGTTGCTCCAAGCGGCAGTTCATGATCCCAACTCGATTACCCGGCCCTATTCCTTGCCCCCGGGGACGCCGAAAGACCGGATAGCCGTGTTGCAGAAGGCGTTCATGGACACAATGAGGGATCCGGAGTTTCTAGCGGATGCGAAAAAGTCCAGGCTGGACATCAATCCCGTGTCGGGAGACGAGGTTGGCAAGACGGTGGCAAGGTTTTTCAAATTGGACAAAGCTCTGGTTAGCAAACTCCGGGAGATTCTCAAATGACGGTGTCCTCTTTAGGCTGCGCTGTAGATCAGCGGATGAGTAGTCCGCGCTTAACTGACGAAATGCCTGCATGTAGCGCTGGTAGAACATCGCCATGAGAGAGAAAATTGAAACTCTCAACCTCGAGTACGGGTTGAACCTTACCGATGAGGAGATGGACCAGATTGCAACGCAAGCAGAAGCGGCGCAAAAACTTTTCCAGAAGCTGTTCGAGGTCGATGTCACAGGTGTTGTTCCGGCGCTCAAGATCGATTTGACCGAAAAGGCATGAACGCGCAAGAGCTTGAAAACCTCACGATTGCGAAGATCGCGCCAGAACTCAAAAGCCGCAGTATCTCACCTCTCGAGTTAACGAAGCTTTTTTTAGAACGTCTCAGCGGCATCAATCCGATCCTGAATGCCTATATTACGATCACGGCAGAGACGGCACTGCAGGATGCAGAGAAAGCGCACATGGAAATCGCCCAGGGCCGCTACCGTGGACCGCTTCACGGCATTCCCTTTTCCATCAAAGACAATCTCGCAACCAAAGGCGTGCGCACAACGGCTGGTTCGAGAATCCTGGATCAGTGGATACCGGGTTTCGATGCGACCGTGGTGGAAAGGCTCAGGCAGGCCGGTGCAATTATCCTCGGCAAGACCAACCTGCATGAGTGGGCGCTTGGCGGCACGACGATCAATCCATTCTACGGAACGACGCACAATCCTTGGGATTTAACTCGCATTGCAGGGGGTTCGAGCGGCGGTTCGGCGGCCGCTGTGGCCGCGACTTTGTGCCTCGGATCTATTGGCACCGATAGTGCGCAGTCAGTGCGCAATCCCGCCTCTATGTGCGGTATTGTCGGTGTCAAGCCCACCTACGGGAGAATTAGCCAATATGGAACCGTACCCGGTACGGGCGCCTACTCCTGCAATCATACCGGCATTCTGACCAAGAATGTTCTTGATGCGGCCATCGTGTTGGAAGCGGTGGCCGGGCTGGATCCGAAAGATTCGTTGAGCGCCAATCGACCTGTCGTGAAGTACTCCCAGAGTATCGGGAGGAGCGTACGGGGTTTACGAATCGGGATCTTGCGTGGCTACTTCGAAGAAGTGATTACCACCGAAGTCAAGGAGAGTTTTCGTAGCGCTCTCGAAGTCTTTAAAAGTCTCGGCATGGAAATCGAAGAAGTTACCACCGCGCATATGGACCTCCTCCCGGCCGTAAAGGTATGCACCAGCCGAGTGGAGAATGCTTCGGCACACGATCGCACTTTGCGCACCCGATCACGGGACTATAGCCCGCAAGTGCGTAACGCCTACCTCGCCGCGCTCCTGGTGCCTGCTTCCGCGTATGTGATGGCGCAGCGTGTGAGACGGATCATATCCGAAGAGTTTCACCAGCTGCTTCAAAGAGTCCAGCTTTTTGCGCTTCCGACGGTTGGTTATCCGGCGCCGACCATCAAACAATGCGAAGAAGGCTGGATAGAGATTGACGGCAGAAGAATCAAGCCTCAGGATGAGCGCGGCGGTGCGGATAGCCTTACAACGATTCCCTTTAATGTGACTGGCTTTCCGGCAATAAGTGTTCCTTGCGGGTTTTCAAAATCGGGAACGCCCATTGGCCTGCAGATCGCTGCCGGCCCGTTTCAAGAAGAGCTGATCTTCAGCGCTGCCCATGCCTACGAACAGGCGACCGAGTGGCGCGAGCGACGACCGCAAATAACTGTAAGCGCCTAAATTCGTAAGAGCCAATGCACGCGGCGCCGATAAGCGCGCTCGCCTGAGGCGGCGAGTGGAGGACGAGATCGCGGCTGCCAGTGCCTGGGGCCAAACTCAGCAGCTCAAATAGCCGTTCAACGACGTTTGCGCGAAGGGGAACTGGAGATCGCCCCTACCAGCGAGGGGCTATCACTTAATGGCTAAGATCTCTTTGATTTCCTCCTTTTCCTTAGCCGGCATGTCTAATAAGTCCGAAGCGACTTCCTCAATGCGCTTTACGGAGACGGGCCTGAAGTACACCCCGGCCCTATCCATGTCCTGGCTAAACTGCGGGTCGTTTAACGTAGCATCGAATGCTCTGCGCAGCGCCTGAACGCGCTCCACCGGAACCTCGGGCGGAAGTGTAAATAATCTATTAATGTCGTTAGGTCCGATTATACCGACGCGGATCAATCTTTTGGCCTTTTCTGTCTTGCTCAACTCTAGCGCCATCGGAACTTCTTCCAGACCAGGCCACGGTTTTTCAGAAACTTGCCCGATAAGTCTGATTTCTCCGGACTTAAGTTCCGCGGAAAAGGCGTGTCTCGTCGACGCATATGTAAAACATCCGCCGTCAAGTTCCCGCCGTTGAGCAGCGACCGCTATATCTGCGCCCCCTTTGTAACCTTCTACGAGTTGCAAGTTCAGCTGAAGAGCAGCTTTCAGAATTCTAGGAGTATCCGAGGGAGCCGAACCGGGCGTGAGTCCACCGATTACAAGCGGTTTGGTTGAATTCACCGCTTCCGCTAAACTGCTCCAGCCACTTGCCTTTACCACCCAACAAACGCGCAAGTCTGGTCCCGGCGATGAAAGCCAACTGAATTTTTTAGCATCAAATTCAATTCCTTTGGCACCCAGCGCTTGCAACCTAACTAGGCCTCCATCCAGATTGAGTATGACTGTCCCATCTCTCGGGGCCCTGTTGTATACATGGTTAGTGGCAATCAAACCTCCCGCACCCGGCATGTTCTGAACAACACCAATAGGATGACCGGGTATGTATTTTGTTATGTGGCGAACTACCAACCTTGTGATGAGATCAAACGAACCTCCAGCGGTATAGCCAGTTATAAAAACAAGTCTTTTGGTTTTGTAAAATTCCGCTACATCCTTCTCTGATTGCGCAAAGGTATTGGGAGTAGGTTGCATGAAGAAAATTGCTGCCGCAAATGAGACAATTAGTTTAGCCATTCCTCTTTGTCCTTTCTCATCTTCTCGCTTGTATCACATTCCCGCTGTCTTTTCAGAACCGTGGATACCCATGTCCCGGCGATTTTTCGCCAATGTATTCAAAGGAGCTTTCAAAACAACCGACTTCGTATCACATGAGCGATGCTGCTGAACCAGTCCCCTCTTATGTGCGCCGTTAATTGGACCTGAATGTTAACCACACCGGATGATTATCCCAATCGAATGCGCGGTCACAGAGAAATCCTGTCTTGTTAAAAACATGTTTGCGTTATCTATGTGACGCATACAGGTCTCTCTGTTCAACTTTCATCGACGGCGCCAAGAATGAACCGGCTGCCAGCCGAGCAATGTCCTTGCTCGGGCATTGGAGTACGATCCCTGGCCGCCCGTGAGAGCACGGGCTTTGTCGCCGATGCCTGGCATCAGGCGCGGATAGAGGTCACAAAGCGGTTCGGCCACGGTGCTATCGTCCGCGACAACGAAGAAGATAGTACCGCCTGGAATGGGGCGTTCAATTGATAGCCGAAAAGCAACGGCTAAATCGCGCGCATCAACGTAACTGTAGGCATGGAAGCCCGTTGGCCGCCGGCCACCGTCTTTTCTCATTTGTTCTAGCTCGTCTGGAGTCACCACACCACTTGGCCGCAGCATCACGGTTTCTAAACCTTTGTGAGCGTATGAACGTCCGATGGTTTCACCGATCTCTTTGGAAAGACCGTAAACGTCTTGAGGTCGCAACGGATGATCCTCGTCGATTGGAAGATAATCAGGCATGAAGCCTTCGCCGTAGCTCCAGCCTACGACGGCATTGCTGCTTGCGGATACAACCCGCTTGACGCCAAGGCGAAAGGCAGCATGATGGACGTTGAACGTGCCGATGACATTGGTTTGATAGGTCACGCTCGTCGTCGCGATGTTCGGATTATGAATTGCCGCGAGGTGAATTACGGCTTCGGCATAGGACATGGCCTCTATGACTTGGCCGAGGTCCTGGATATCTCCAACTAGATACTTAACTGGGTCACGCTCCGGTCCAGGAGTGCGGTCGAATACCGTCAATTCGTAAGAGCCGCGATTTAGCAATTCGCGAACGATCCATTGGCCGACTTTCCCGAGTCCGCCAGTGAGAAGAAGTTTCACTCAAAACTCTCCGAAACAAGACAATATATCTCACTCACCCGGTTACGCGGAGTTCCCGCTTCTTCAATCACAGACATCACAGACCGTAGAGCACTTTGGCATTCTCGCCGACGATTTTGCTTGTGACGGATGAGTTCAACCTCGAATTTTGCAAAACACCATCGAGAGCACCGAGTTCTGTCGCACTGTCTGCATGGCCATAATCAGTGCCGACAACCAAGTTGTCCCCGCCGACGAATTGAATGATGTACGGAAGATCGTCACTCGACTCGCAACCGACGTAGAATCGATTTTGCCTTAGCAGCTCTTTCGTATTGAGTTCTCGGCCTTGAAGTCTGTAGCGCTTGACCAGATCTGTCGCCACGTAGGGGAGCCACTGGGAGCTGGCTTCGAGAAAAGCAACTCTGAGCTTCGGAAACCGATCCGGAATCCCATCCATGATCATGTTGTGGAACGCGCCAACGATTACCAACTTGAATTTCGAAAAGCCGATGGTTTCGTATCTGAAATAATCGTATAGGGCGGAGCTACCGGTGCCCGAGTGAATGCAAATGGCCAAGTCCAAACGGCTGGCGAGATCGAAGAGGGGGAAGAAATAACTGTCGCTTAAAAGCTTTTCGCACTCCGAGCCGCGCATAAAAATGCCGCAGGCACCGTTTTCTTTCGCAAACCTTGCTTCGTCAAACACTTTGTCCATGCTGAAGAGCGGCAAAACGGCAGCCCAGCGCAGGCGGTCTTTGGCTTGTTTCCAGATATCGGCCATCCAGCGGTTGTAACTGCGGCATAAAGCCAGCTCGATTTCGGGGCGTGCCGTGAGAGGAATAATGAATATCGTTGGGAAAATAACCTGGATATCAACGCCGAGTTCGTCCATATGTCTTAAACGCGAAGCGGCGTCACGCAACTCTCTTGAGGCGACGGGAGTGTTTTTGCCGACATTACGAGACTTCAGACGGAGCGTACCATCCACCAGCCAGTACTCATCATTCGGCGGGCCGCCGCTGGTGGAGACGACCTGAGGGCGAAACTTGCGGTCGCTCCCTTCCATGTACTCCCACGTTTGTTCGGTTTCCAAAACATGTGCATCGGCATCGATCTTTAGCATGGATGGGTCTTTCGTCTTGATTCTTCGATTCGGAAGCGATTTCATAACACCTGGTTGCACGCCGCGTCAACACACGTCTTGACAGGTTTGGGTTGTGTGATAAGAAGCAAACGATTTTGCGAAAGGTTTCTCGCGTGTTATTCGGCGATGAAATATTTCGAAGGGATTGTTGTGGAAAAATGGCATGCGACGTTTTGAGTTAGCAGAACCAAGCACGCTCGAGGAGGCCGCCGCGCTTCTGAACCACAACCGTGAAGCCAAGGTCATCGCCGGCGGCACTGCGCTGTTGACCTTGATCAAAAATGGCATCTTCATTCCCAAACACCTCATCAATCTAAATAAGATCAAAACCGCCGGTGATATCAGCTTCGACGTTAAAAAAGGGCTCCGTATCGGCGCGCTCGCAGCCATCTACGACGTCGAAGCCTCGCCGTTGGTACGGCAACACTGTGCTGTGCTCGCCGAGGCTTGTCATGTGGTCGCCAATATCCGTATTCGCAACATGGCGACCATAGGTGGCAATCTGGCACATGCCGATCATCAATCGGACCCGGCTACTGTTTTGGTGGCGTTGGATGCTAGTGTAGAGCTTGTGAGCCCTGCGGGAACACGGCAGATGAAATTGTCCGAATTCTTGAGGGGCAGTTACGAGACGGCTTTGGAGCCGAGCGAGCTGATTTCGGCGTTGATCGTTCCGCCGTCCGACCATCTTCGTGGCACTTACGTCAAGTTCACCACCGGCTCTTCGGAAGAGCGGCCATGTGCTGGCATTGCTGTATTAACAAAGATGGAAAATAACCTTTGTGCTGAACTTCGTCTGGTGGTCGGGGCGGTATCGCCGAAACCGATCCGCGTGCATACGAGCGAGTCGATGGCGCGTGGAGCGAGGTTTTCCGATGAGTTGATTCAACGTATCGCCGTCGATGCCAGCGGCAGTGTCGATCCGATTGACGATTTGCGCGCAACGGCTGATTACAAGCGGCACCTGGTCCGTGTGTTGGTCAGCCGAGCATTGCGCGCGGCGGCGCAGGCTTAAGAGGGTAAAAGATGGCGCTGGTCGGTACAGATGTAACGATGGTAGGCGGGTTGGCCAAGGTCACCGGGGCTATTAACTATGCGCCGGATCTCGTGATGCCGCGTATGCTCTATGCCAAAGCCCTTCGGAGCCCGTATCCACATGCAAAGCTCTTGCATGTGGACGCTAGCAAGGCGGCACGATATCCGGGCGTTGTGGCTGTCGTTACTTGCGAGGACTTAGTCGGTTTGAATTTCTATTTCGGACCTGTAGTCGACGATCAACCGGTTCTGGCCGTGGAACGTGTTCGCTACGTTGGCGAAGTCGTAGCCCTGATTGCCGCGGAAAGTCGGGACATTGCCGAAGAGGCATTGGATTTGATCGAAGTCGCTTATGAAGAGTTGCCGGCGGTGTTCGATCTACTCGAAGCGGTCAGACCCGATGCGCCGGTGTTGCATGCGGAGCGGAAGGAAACGAGTGCGGGGGTGCACCGTGACGAGTTTAATTTTGCGCTGGGGGGAAATGTTTGCAGCGTCTTCCACGTTGAAGACGGCAACATCGAAAACGGCTTTCAGGAAGTCGAGGAGATCTTTGAGAATACTTACATGCTGCCGCCGGTACAGCACGGTCACATTGAGCCTCACGCCGCCACTGCGTATTGGGAGCCGAGCGGTAAACTGGTGCTTCATTCCGCTACCCAGAATCCCTCAGGGGTGCAGGAGCAATTGGCTCACATTTTCAAGTTGCCGGAAAACCAGGTCAGGGTCATTGTGCCGCCTCTGGGAGGCGGTTACGGCGGCAAGACCCACGCAAGGCTCGAACCCGCGCTTGCGCTTCTCTCACGCAAAGCGCGGCGTCCGGTCCAATGGGTGTTGACAAGGGATGAAGTGTTTCTCACCGGCAGGCGGTATGGCGCAGTGGTGAAAATCAAGACCGGGGCGAAGCGGGACGGCACCATCGTTGCTCGAAAAGTTGATGTATTCTATGAAGTCGGCGCTTACGCGCTGAACGGACCGGTCAACGCCAAGACCGGTTGTTACGTTTCGAGCGGTCCCTACAATATTCCCAATCGAAGCTTGTCGACTTACTCGGTCTACACCAATCTGCCGCCCACCGGTCCGTATCGCGGTGTCGGGGTGTCTCATGTATGTTGGGCCCACGAATCCGAGATGGACGACATCGCGCGTCGACTCGGCATTGATCCTTTAGCCTTGCGTTTGAAGCATCTCGTCAAGGAGGGTGATGTGTTCGTAACCGGCGAAAAACTGGTTTCCGTTGGCATCACAGAGTGCTTGAAGCGTACTGCGGCAGCGATCGGCTGGCAGGAGAACGAAGAACAGGCGCCGCCGTCACCCGAAAAGAATACGGTCCGCGGAAAAGGGCTTGCCGTGGCTATCAAAAGCACGACCACACCGACGACTTCGTCGGCCCATGTGCGCCTGGACGCCGATGGCTCGGCTATTCTTTTCACTAGCAGTGTCGATATGGGACAGGGGGCGCTGACCTCCCTCGCGCAGATCGTCGGCGATGAGCTGGGGTTGCCGTTTGACAAAGTTTCTGTGAGCGTGCCGGATACCGATATCACGCCCTATGATAAATCGACGAGCTCGAGCCGGACGACGTTTAGCATGGGACAAGCGGCACAGAAAGCCGCACGCGAGGTGAGGAACCAACTACTTGATGTCGGAGCAAAAAAACTCGAGGCGCGGATGGAGGATTTGGAGTTGAGGGATGGCGTCGTATGGGTTCGCGGTGTGCCCAGTAAGCGATTATCCATTACGGAGGTTTTTAAAGCACGCTTCGGGTCCACCGTCGGCAGTATGTTCGGCGGCTATTGTTTTAAGACGGAAGGGGGCTTGAATCCCAAGACAGGAAAGGGAAAAGCGGCGGCATTCTGGTTCTTTTCCGCTTGCGGCGCTGAAGTGGAGGTCGATACCGAAACCGGCAAGGTGCGAGTTCTGCGCATCGTGACGGCGGTGGACGCCGGCAAAGCAATTCATCCCAGACAATGTGGATTGCAGAACGAGGGGTCAATGCTGTCCGGCATGGGCTCGGC
Organism: uncultured Syntrophobacteraceae bacterium; assembly: GCA_964410485.1. Lineage (GTDB taxonomy): Bacteria > Desulfobacterota > Binatia > UBA9968 > UBA9968 > CAYPHJ01. The sequence continues at coordinate 58,743 of CAYPHJ010000004.1, read as the reverse complement.
TCTTTTTGAACAAATGGTCTATGACAATGGCCAACCGATAAACAGCAGTTTTTTAGAATACATGCTTCCGTCGATGGAAGATCATCCGCTGGAGTTTCATTCCATTATAGTGGAAACGCCCCACCCAGAAGGTCCCTTCGGTGCGAAGGGGGTCGGGGAAGCGGCGTTGCCGCCGGTGGCGCCGGCCATCGGCAATGCCATTGCTAATGCGCTAGGCGGTGTCCGTATAAGAGAGTTACCCATCAAGCCCGATAAGATCGTCGCAAGCCTCAAAGCCGGTCAAAGGGAGAATTAAGTTGAAACTTGTCATTTCAACCACGATCAACGGAGAAGAAAAACAGGTCACGGTTGCGCCGAACCAGACGCTACTGGATTTCTTGCGCGACGACCTCTTACTCAGAGGTTCTGTTGAGGGCTGTGGCGTCGGTGTCTGTGGTTCCTGTACGGTACTGGTCGATGGACGGCCCGTGAGTTCTTGTCTCATGCTTGCCACCAATGCCGAAGGGAAAAAGATAACGACGATCGAAGGTTTGTCGCAGACGGGTGAACTTGACCCGGTGCAGCGCGCGTTTCTTAAACATCAAGCCTTTCAGTGTGGATACTGCACGCCGGGCATGATCATGGCAGTGAAGGGATTGCTTGCGATTGAGCCCCATCCAACGGAAGAACAGACGCGCGATTACCTTTCTGGAAACTTGTGCCGCTGTGGGACTTATGCCGAAGTGCTGGAAGCCGTTAAAGAGTTAGCGCAAAGTTGACAATAGTCTAGCAAGTTGCTGAAAAAGGATTAGGAATGCTTCGAGAACCTCAGCATGAACGGAAAATCATCAACAGTATCAGCTCCCCTCCGTTCGTCCTGAGCTCCGTCGAAGGACTCCGAGAGGGTTTTTCAACAACCTGCTAGTATTTGACTGAGTATTTGATAATCCAATACAAGATCGCTCTCGGTTCTGCCGCTTGAAAGGAGCTATTTTTATGGCTGGTCCGGTCCGAATTTATGCAGGCACCCAGGAAGGGCTTTTCGTCTGGTGCCTCAATAACCGATCCTGGGAGAAAGTTGCGGTCTCTTTTGAGACGGGAACCATCGATGCTGTTGATGGGCTGCGGAGCCGGCCTAACATTGTTTATTTAGGCGTTACACAAGACGGACTTTATCGCACCGACGATGCTGGCGAGACCTGGAGACGGGTTTTCGCGGGAAATGTTCGGGCCGTGACCGTGGATCCTACGGATAAGCAAGTCATCTATGTCGGTATCGAGCCGATTCATGTCTATCGAAGTGAGGACGAGGGCAAGACCTGGGAAGAGCTAAAGGGTATCCAGGATTTGCCCTCCCAGGTGAAAGCGAAATGGAGCTATCCACGACCACCTCATAGGGAACATGTGCGCCATATTTTCGTCCAGCCGGATGATCCGAAGATTCTTTACGTCTGCCTGGAACATGGTGGAATCATCCGCAGCTTCGATCGTGGCGAAACGTGGGAGGATGTCAGCAGCGGAATTGATTATTTGGATATTCACCATATCAGCAGCGCGCCCAGGCGCAAGGATCTTTATTTCGTCGCCACAGCGCGAGGTTTCTTTAGAAGCGAAGACCCGAGCAAGGGTTGGCGGCGAGCCGAGAATGGGTTTACACGCGACTACTTTCACGACTTCGTATTTCTGCCAGGCGATCCGTCGGTGATCCTCGTGGCCACGGCCGATAAGTCGCCAGGGTATTGGGACCGCCCTGAGCGCGCACAGGGTGCAATTTTCCGGAGCCGAAACCTGGCGGAAAGCTGGGAAAGAGTAGGCGTAGGGAAGTGGTTGCCCAAGGACATGAAGCAAATGGTCTGGGCGCTGGCTCAGCACCCGGAAGATGCGGCCATTGTCTATGCCGGATTGGGCGCGGTTTCGCGCGGGCGTTCGGCGGATAGCTCTCAAAAAGGCGCGGGCGATATTCTTGTCAGCGAAGATCAAGGCGAGAATTGGGAGCGACTACCGTTCGAGCTTCCGCCAGACCGGGTCTTGTATGTGGCGGCGGATGAATAAAGAGGTAGTCAACGCATGCATGCGGGAACCACAGTTGGGCGACACTCTGACTACTATGTTGACAGTCTGAGTACTCTGTTTACACGCTAAACTGTATGGAATTATGGCGGTTTTCCGTAGCACCCCATCGGGCAGCGCCTACACCGTTTACCGATTCATCCATCTATGCCAACCGGTCGTTACGGACTTCTCTAACTAAATTCAACGCTTACCAGATGCCGAAAAGTTTGGCACCGCGGTTGCTAACATAAAAATCAAGTAATTGCTTTGCGCCTTTCTCTATGCTCTCGTACCCGGTGCTGCAAGATCTAGTAGTAGAGTGCTCTCTAGACTGGTTTCACTGAAGCCAAGCGGGGGATATCTATCTATGGCTAATTTGTTTTACAAGGATCGCTTAATTTTGGTGTTAAGAGCGTCCGATGACGAAAGTTGCAACGAGATTTCTTGGATTGAGATTAGCTGGACTGACGACGTTGGCGAGCATATCCATACAATCCGAAACGTGAACCGCGATGCTGCGTGCGGGAAACCGACGGAAGAACTTCTCGTTGATTGTGCAAAAAGATGGATCGATGCTGCTTCTACTTGCTCTGCTGTCATGCCATTATGACAATGTGCGCGATACGCAGAAGAAGGTGTTTTGAAGAACCTCTGATTTTTTCACGCTTTTTGTTATGGCAAGCCGGTTGCATTGCTTAATAGCGCGCACACGTGCAATGGAGGTTACGATGCAAAAGCCAATGCTCATAACACTAGCTCTGCTAGTTACGCTTTTCCCTAAGTTAAAGTTGCCCCGCACCCCATCCGATTCTCAGAATAGCTAGAACCCGCCTCTCAAGATATGTATCGAGGATGGAGGCGATTCTTTCGTTATCCGAGTGACGGATTGTAATGCACCATTTACCATCGCATCCAAACGAAAGATGAGCGTTTGCTACTCGACGCGGGAGATCTCTTAGTTCCACAAAACTTGAGTGGCGCAGCTGGTATTATCTCATCGTCGTTACGCTTTTGGAATTGGGGAGCAGCGAAACATTTAGCAGAATAAAGTGGTCGGGGCGAGTGGATTTGAACCACCGACTTCACGGTCCCGAACCGTGCGCTCTACCAAGCTGAGCCACGCCCCGACCGGGTCAAGTTAACAACACCACACCCGGAAAACAACAGGCGAAGCTCGCGCGCGAGCATTGCAGATGGCAGATCTCAGATCTCAGATACGGACTCATCGTAGTGTCAGCTCACAGTGGTCCGATGGCTTTGCGCATCTGGCGGATGGTTGCGGCATAATCCGGCGTTTTGAAGATGCCGGAGCCGGATACGATCACCTCCGCGCCCGCTTGAACGACGCGATTGATATTATCGGTCTTGATACCGCCGTCCGTTTCGATGAGGACAGGTAACTTTTTTGCGTCAATGGTCATCCTCACCTGCTCGATCTTCGGGAGCACATCGGCAATGAAGGCTTGGCCGCCAAAACCGGGAAAAACGGTCATCATCAAGATCATATCGATATCGGTGAGATAGCGTTCAACTCGTTCTAGCGGGACATCGGGATTCACCGCAATCGCAGCCTTGGCGCCCAGTTCGCGAATTTTTTTTAAAGTTGCGCTGGGATCGGGAGAGGTATCCGGATGGATTGAAATCCAATCCGCACCGGCCTTGATAAACTCTGGTCCGTATTTGTCCGGGTCGGTGATCATCAAATGAACGTCCAGCGGAATCTCGGTGACTTTGCGAATCGATTCCACAACCACTGGCCCAATGGTAATGTTGGGCACAAAATGGCCGTCCATTACGTCAACGTGAAGCCAATCGGCGCCTGCACGTTCGACGGCCTGAATTTCGTCTTTCAGGCGGCTGAAGTCCGCAGACAGAATCGATGGGGCGATCTTTGGAATATTCATTTATCGACCTTTCTGAGCCGAGCGGCAAAAAAGCCATCGGTGTTATGGCGATGCGGCAAAGCTATAAAGTATTTGTCTCTGATCATGGAGCGGGCCGCGCCCGGCAGAAAGCCACTCGCGCACTCCAACACAAACCCACCGTGCCGCATTAAAAAATCTTCCACAACCATCTCGTTTTCGCGCTCCATGAGCGTGCAAGTGGAATACACCAGGACGCCGCCCGGTTTGACGTAACGGGCAGCGGACATCAGAATCTCTCTTTGCAATCGAGCAAGCCGCTCGATGTCACGAACAGTCCGATTCCACTTGATTTCCGGGTGGGAGCGCAGAGTGCCAAAGCCGCTGCAAGGTGCGTCAACGAGCACGCGGTCGTAGGAGGGAGCCAGGCGATCGCCAAGATCTCGAGTCATATCGGCTTCAACCACGCAAATCGATTTCAACCCCAAGCGGCCGGCGTTTTGCGCGATCCGGGCAATTCCAGAAGAGGATATATCGACGGCATCAATGGCGCCATCGTCGGCCATCAGCTCTGCAATGTGAGTGGTTTTGCCGCCTGGCGCGGCGCAAGCATCGAGAATACGCTCTCCGGGCTGTGGGTCGAGCAAGTACGCTACAAGTTGCGAGGCTTCCCCTTGCACCAGAAACAGTCCTTCGGCAAATCCGGGCAGCTGTACAATGTCCGAGTGCGATTGCAAAACGAGGCCCTCGGGCGCATAAGGAGCAGGCGCGGCTTGAATGCCAGAGCCGGGCAACAGCGAGAGTAGGTCTTCCCGCGTGCCCCTCCGTCTATTGACGCGCAAGACCAAGGGAGGCTCGATGTTATTGGTTTCGAGCAGCATTTCGATCTCAGCGGGATCGAAGTCGTTGAGCCAACTCGCGACGAGCCACTCGGGATGAGACCAGTATTCGGCGACCATAGCTGTTGAGGATGTTCGGAGATCGGGTTTGCGTGGCGGTTTTCCGCTGCGAAGATAGTTCCGTAGCACGCCATTGACAAAGCCGCCCGTCTTCACGTTGGCGTAACGCTTTGCCGCTTCAACAGCCTGGTCGAGCACAGCGTAGGTGGGAATCTTGTCCAGAAACATGAGTTGGTACATGGCGAGACGTAGCAGGTTTCTGAGAAATGGATCGGTATCTTCGAAGGGCCGGCGAAGCCAACGCTTCAGGGCGCCGTCCAACCTGCCGCGCCAGCGCAGCGTACCGTAGGTGAGCTCTGTCAACAAAGCGCGATCGCGAGCATCAAAACGATTCGTTTCGAACGCATGTTCCAGCAGACGGTCGGCGTACGACCTGCGAGTGTCAACTTTGAGAAGGATTTCGGTCGCCACATCGCGAACGCTTCGTTGATCAGAGGCGTTCGCCTTTGGCGATCCTTGCTCCTCGGGTAAATTCGCCGCCACGGAGTTTCTTTCTATCTGCCAGTTGGACCTCTTCGAGACCAAGAACACCCGAACCGGTCGCTACCCAAAATCCGTGCTCGTCGGCGCGAACGATTTCACCCGCCATGCCAGCCTGACCGGTGACGACGACGCGCGCCCGATGGATTTTCAATACCTTGCCGCGGAAATAGGTGTATGCCGATGGCCACGGATTAAAACCGCGCACGCGTCGCTCAATGACGATCGCGGGTTCGCGCCAGTTGATCAGCCCGTCTGCCTTTTTGATCATCGGCGCCAGAGTCGCTTCGATCTCGTTCTGTGGCCGGGCGATTAGGCTACCTTGCTTTAACCGATGCAAAGTCTCAAGCAGGAGTCGTGATCCGACCGGAGTTAGTTTGTCTTGAAGGGAGGCAGTCGTCTCATCCGGTAACAGTGGAATTTCTTCTTGTAGATAGATTGGTCCCGCGTCCATTTTTTCCACGAGCTTCATTGTTGTGACGCCGCCTTTTTCCTCCCCGTTGATGATCGTCCAGGCTGCCGGCGCGGCGCCGCGGTACTTCGGCAACAAAGAATAGTGAACATTAATGCAACCCTCCGGCGCGAGTTCCAAAATGGTCGCGGGCAGAATGCGCCCGTAGGCAACGACCACAACGACCGTTGGATTCCAGTTTCTCAAAGTTGCTTGAAAGGCCGGATCGCGAATCTTTTCCGGCGCCACGACCGGTAGCTTGTAAGTCTTCGCAGTCATACGCACCGGCGATGGCCCTTTTTTCTGTCCCCTGCCGGCGGGTCGATCCGGCTGCGTAACAACACCGACGACCGGGTCGGGTCCCTGCAAGAGGTGCACCAACGTGGCAGCAGCCGGCTCGGGCGTTCCCATGAATACAATGGGCCATTCAGTAGACATCAGTTCGTGAAAACAGCAGAGGGCAAAGCGCTAGGCGCAAGGCGCAGAGGAGAACAGCAACCTGCAAGCGAGAGATCTTATCTACGTGTTCGTTGCAGCCTCGGCGGTTGCTCGAACCGTTGCGCAATTTGCCATGCCCGCAAGAAGCTAAATCAAGACCCGTGAATTTTCCGATTGGGGAGTGGTTCCGGACCGAAGCATCTTTTTTCGCCGCCGCGTGTAGAGATCTTTTTTCAAGCGACTGATACGGTCGATGAAGAGTTTGCCGTCGAGATGGTCGATCTCGTGCTGCAGAGCGACAGCCAACAGTCCTTCGGCCGCGATCTTGATTTCTTTCTCGTTCTCATCGAGAGCCGTAACTTCGACCTGTGCCGCGCGGCGAACCTCGGCGCTGAAATCGACGACGCTCAAGCAGCCTTCTTCCCAGATGATCTCTCCCTCTGCGCGGGTGATCACGGGATTGATGAGTGTGTAAATCTGCTTGCGGGGATTTTCATGATCCACGTCCAAAACGATGATCCGCTCGCCCACTCCCACCTGCGGCGCGGCAAGCCCAACCCCCGGCGCCGCGTACATCGTGTCGAGCATATCAGAGATCAACCGCACGGTGTCATCGCCGATGTTTTTTACCGCCGTAGAGGCCCGACTCAACACCGGTTCAGGATATTTGAGTATCTCTAAGAGCGCCATATCTATATAATTTCATAGCATATTATAGGGATCGACATCAACGTGGAGACGTGTGTGGCGGGTACGAGGCGATTGGTCACGCGCATGCTGGGCCAGCTCCAACAGTGCATTGGTCGGCGCGCCCTTTAGGAGAAGCTGCCAACGGTAACGATTGCGCAGTCTTTGAATCGGCGCGGGTGCGGGTCCGAGGACCTCGACATCCCGAAATTTTGCTGCGGCGTGTTTAGCCATGCCAAGGCGCTTCCCGAGAGCTTTTGCCGCCCGCTCAACTTGATCTGCTTTTGGGCCATCGACGCGCAAGCTTATCAACCGGCTGAAGGGAGGGTAGTTGAGTGCGCGGCGAAACTCTATCTCCTCATCGAAGAAGCCCTTATAGTCATGGCGGGTCAAGTGCTTCATGGCATAGTGATCGGGGGTGTAAGTCTGGATAACAACTATGCCGGAGTCGTGACCTCGGCCAGATCTACCCGCGACCTGGGTGAGGAGCTGAAATGTTCTTTCCGCCGCGCGAAAATCCGGCAGGTTCAAAGACAGGTCGGCGAGCAAGGCGCCGACCAGAGTCACTCCCGTGACATCATGCCCTTTGGTGATCATCTGTGTACCCACAAGAATATCAATGTCTCCCCTCTTCCAGGCGCGTATCAGTATCTCGTGAGACCCCCTTCTTCCAGTTGTATCTCTATCCATGCGCGCCACCCGTGCCTTGGGCACGAGCCGATGGATGGATTTCTCGATCTGCTCCGTTCCCACACCGATACCCGAGAGGCTCGGCTCATTGCAGGCAGGACAGATCTCCATCGGCGTGCGACGAAAGTTGCAGTGATGGCAGCAAAGACTGTGTTGGTCGCGGTGCCAGGTCAAGGTTACGCTGCAATGGGCACAACGCAGCACATGGCCGCAGGTTGTACATTGCAGAAAACTCGAAAAGCCGCGCCGATTGAGAAAGATCAGGCTTTGGCGTCCGTTCTCGTAGTTTTGTATTAATAGCTCGGCGAAACGATCGGAAATCCATGGATCACTGGCAAATGCGCCATCTAACTCGGGCCGCACTGGAGAGGGAGCGGGCGGCGTTTTACTGCGCCATCTAAGGTCGACGATCTCAATTTCTGGCAAATGTCTTTCCTGAACTCTATGGTGCATTTCCAAGAGGCGATAGCGACCTTTGAGGCAGTTATAGTAACTCTCAACGGCAGGCGTCGCCGACCCCAGGATCACCGCACAGCTGGATAACTTTGCGCGCATGACGGCAATATCACGGCCATTGTACTTCACCCCCTCCTCCTGTTTGTAAGAGGGATCGTGCTCTTCATCGACGATGATGACGCCGAGATCGGGGATAGGTGCAAACACAGCCGAACGGGCACCCACAACGACGTCGACGTTACCTTGGGCAATCCGCCGCCAATAGGAAGAACGTTCCGCGGCGGTAAGAGCGCTGTGAAGAATCCCGACTCTTCCAGGAAAACGGCTGTTCAGATGGTCGGTGAGCTGAGGGGTGAGCGAGATCTCGGGAATCAAAATGAGGCTGCGACGGCCAAGGTCCCGTGCGTGTTCCATCACGCGCAGATACACTTCCGTTTTACCGCTTCCCGTTATACCGTGGAGCAGGAAACTTTCGAAGCCGCCCTTGTCGAGACGCTCTCGAAGGATTGCGAGTACCGATCGCTGCTCTTCAGCCAGCGTAAGCCTGCACTCGGTGTTGTTTATTAAATGCTCGCGCTCCAGGCCGCCAGTTTTCCCGCGCTTTCCGGGCCAGCGCTCACGAATTTCAATAACGGCTTTGGATTGAAGTCCCTGAAGCACTCCATGAAGCGCTCCCGGGACTAAACCTCTGAGCTTTTTGATCGCGATCTTGCCTTTGTTTTCGTGAATCGCCTGCAGAATTTTTTCTTCAGGTGGGGTCAGATCGGTTATGACACCTTTGCGGGCAACGATTGTGCGAACGGTCTCACCCCTAAGGCTTGGTGGCAAAATTGCGCCGAGGACCTCGCCGATGTCTGCGAGGTAGTAGCGCGCCATCCACTGGGTTAGCTGTAGCAACGCCGCATCCAGAATGGGGCTTTCGTCCCGGATCGCAACGATCTCTTTGATTCCAGCGAGTTCTGCTACGTCCAGTAGCTCGAGAACGACACCGGTCACTTGCCTTTTCCCTAGAGGAACCGCAACGCGCATTCCCGCAAGTAGCTGGCCACGCAGCTCTTCGGGTACTCGGTAAATCAACGGCTCCCGCAAAGGAGAGGCGATGATAATGCGCGCATACATTGCCGGTTTCCTTTTACTGTGAAACTCTTAACCACCGCTTAATGGAAAAGCAAATAAAGCCGAGGGTGCCCCGCCAAGACTGTGCCAACGAATACTTTTTCCGCGCGGAGGTGAACGGGTCATTTGGGACGGAAGTGTTCAAAAAGCGTCAAAGATGCCGCAAATTGTTCGGAATCCACATCCTGGACATGCGGCCTTGTACGGTTGTCGTCGTGCGTTTCTGCGGAGGTAGGTGTGATCGCCCAGGCAGAACTTGTGGTGGCAGCAAGTTTGCATCCGTTCTGGCGCAAACCCGCTGTCGTATAATTATGCATAATTAAGACTAATTTGAGTGACCCCGCCCGGTTCCAGTCGGGTCACATGGTGAACTTCCTTGTCCACTTAAGCCAGGTGAAGAGGGATCGAGGGTGAACGAGCCGAACAACGTAAAGAAATTCCGGGAGCAAAAAATGTTGAGTAAGGCAGAGTTGGCTCGCTTAGCGGGAATTTCTCCTCTGACACTGGACCGTATCGAGCAGGGCAAGCCCTGCCGAATGGCGACCAAGAGAAAGATTCTTTTGGCGTTGGGCCTGAAGGTAACTCAAAGGGATCGTGTCTTTCGATCTTAAGCCATGATTGCGTTCTGGAAAAAACTAAATCTCAGCTTTCTGCCTTCGTTGAGTCCAAATGGCGGATTCGTTGCGCTGGATATCGGCTCGAGTTCCGTCAAGTTAGTTGAAACGGCCATCGAAAAGACGGGTTACCGGCTATTGAACTTGGGGGTTGCCCCGCTCCCGCCCAAGGCCATACAGAACAACATGGTGGTGGACTCATCCGTCGTGGTGGCCGCGATTGAGACCTTGATACAAGAACATCGAGTCAAGTCTACAAATGTCATTTCCGCGGTACCGGGACGGGCTGTAATCATGAAAAAGGTGCAACTTCCGCGACAAGAGGACGAAGAGTTGGAGGCCAATGTCGAATTCGAGGCCAACAATGTTATTCCGGAAAATCTGGAAAACGTCAATCTCGATTATCAGGTCGTTAACTATGTCGCTGACGGCGACAAAATGGACGTTTTGTTAGTGGCGGTAAAGAAAGAAATAGTGAATAGCTACGCCGATGTTATTGCTGAAGCGGGGCTCAAGCCGGTTGTCATGGACGTTGATTATTTCGCTATGGAAAACATGTACGAGGCGAGTTACCCGGAGGCAAACGGGATCGTGGGGCTGATTCACATGGGCGCGCGATACACGAGCATCACATTGTTGCAAAACGGTCTCTCGACGTTCACAGGTGACTTGCCGATTGGCGGAGAAGAGTTCACCGAAGCGCTGCGGAAGGGGTTCAGTATTAGCGCTGAGGAAGCGGAGACGCTCAAATTAACGGCGATGCTCGGTGGTCGAAGAATGGATGAAACCGATCTGACGCTGCATCCCCTGCTGGAAGATTTGACAGACGAAATCCGCCGCACCGTCACTCTCTACGGTAGCGTCGGATCCGATGACGGGGAGGGACTCAAGTCTATTTGTCTGAGCGGGGGAAGTGCGAACCTGCCGGGACTGACAACAATGTTACAAGACAAAATGGGGGTTCCGGTGAGTCTCGCCGAACCTTTCCGCGGGTTTACCGTAGACAAGAAAATTGACAGGTCATATCTGGCGGAGGCAGCGCCTCTCTTCGCCCTGGGAGCCGGTCTATCCATTCGCAGGCCGGGCGACAAATGATTCGGGTCAATCTTCTCCCGGTAAAACAAATCAGAGCAGAGGTTACGCGCCGGCGCGACCTCGTGATCGCAGGCACCACGCTCGGAGTCGCGGCCCTGCTCCTGGTCGGTCTCTATTTTTATCAGTCGTACCGAGTGACGAATCTGAATCGTGAACTGGCCACGCTGCGCCAGGAGATTCAGGCCCTGAATCTCAAGGTCAAAGAGGTCGGCGAGTTACAGGCGAAAATAAAAGAGTACAACAGCAAATACGGCATCATTGAAGAGCTCAGGAAAAAGAAAACGGGTCCTGTTCGAGTCATGGAAAGTTTGGCGAGCGCGGCTCCCCCCACCTTGTGGCTTACTGAACTGAAGGAGACCAACGGCGGTCTCTCTTTGAACGGCAGAGCCACCGACAACCAGGCAGTGGCCGAGTTTCTCAGGAAGCTTGGAAGCGTTCCATATTTCAGAAATGTGGAGCTCGTCGAGACGATTCAAGCTGACGAGAAAAGCGGTGGGTATAAGCAGTTCTCGATCAGGTCGGCGATCTATTACCAGGGTGCCGACGAGCCAACCAAAGCGCAACAAGCGTCGCCGGAAGGTAACAAGCGGTGAACGAATTTCTCGACAGAATCCTCCTCGAGCGCCCGCCGGTGCAAAAGCTGGGCATCTTGCTGGTGCTCGTCGTTCTCCTTGTGGCGCTTGATTATACGTTCCTCTACGGGCCGAGGTCCGAAGAAATTGCCAGTTTGGGCGAAGACATTGAAGCCGCGCGCAGCGAGAAGGCCATCAAGCAGCAAAGAACCGTGAATCTCGCGCAACTGCAGAAGCAGATCAAGGAAATGGATGCCCGGCTGAATGAGGCGGTGGCCCAACTTCCCAGCAAGAGGGAAATACCCGATCTGTTGAGCGCCATATCCAACAAGGCGCGCGAGTCGGGATTGGACATCCTCCGCTTTCGGCCCCGCCCTGAAACCTTTCAGGACTTCTACGCAGAAGTGCCTGTGGATATTGTCGTGAAGGGAAGCTTTCACAACGTGGTTGCTTTTTTTGATGAGGTCGGGCGGCTGGAGCGCCTGGTCAATATCAATAACATCGACTTTAAATCCACCGTAAGCGGGAATCGAGTCACAGTGGAAAGCTCCAGCCTGGCTACAGCTTTTCGGTTTTTGGACGAAGCCGAGCGCAAGAAAGTCGCCGAAGAAAAAGCCAAAGCGGCCAAAGGGAAGCAGTAATGTTGGCGCAGCGCAGCCAATTTGTCCGGGCGTTTTTAGCTGCCGGCGTCGCGGGCGTTCTGGCCGTTGCAACGGCAGGCGCGCAGGAAGTGCTCGATACGCCTTCGCAAAAAACGCGCGAGGCGATGCAAAAATTCAGTGAAACCCCCAAAGTCATCAGGAAAACCGTGGAGGCGATGCGAGAGGCGGTCAAGTTGAGGCTGGATCCGCGTGAAAAGGCATCTCCCGGTGTCAAAGCTGGCAGTGACGATTTGCAGATGCCGGCCAAAACGACTCGGCAACCAGCATCTCGCCGTTTCGCACGCGATGGGCTTCGAGATCCTTTTCTCCCTTACAACACGGCGCCAACCAAGGCTGTCTCGCGACCACGGGACAACTTGTCGCCTCTGGAGCGCCTCGAGCTGGGGCAGCTAAGAGTTACGGGAATAATCTGGAACATCGAAGAACCTGCGGCAATGGTTGAAGACACTGCGGGGCTTGGCTACATCGTTAAAATCGGCACTCCAATGGGGATGAACGATGGGAAAGTCAAGGCCATTCGACGCGATGAAGTTGTAGTGGAGGAATTCCACAGCGACATCCAGGGAAACAGGAAAAAGCGTGAGGTCAGCCTAAAACTTGGACACGATCGATGAGGTGTGTACTGCAATGAATAATTCATCTACATGGGGGAAAAGATTTGCGCTGTGCCGGTATGTGGGCGCGTTCGCGATAATGGCTTGCCTAAACCTGCTTGGATGCTCCGCCAGTGTCGATAAGCCACAAATTCTCACCACACGGCCAAACGAAGCTCCTCCCGTAGCGGCCCCTTCTCCTGCTTCCATTAAGGAAACCCCTCTACAGACACAAGCCCTCCAGTTGCAGGATCTAACGCTGCGCGAAGAACAAGGCCAGTCCACACTGTTCATCAAATTTTCAAGACCGGCCGATGAGTTTCGGCACTTCCCCCTGCCTCAACCGGCGCGCATTGTCGTCGATATTTTTGGCACCGCCAAGGAATTCTCGCAGCCTGAGAGTTTTCGTCTAGACACCCACTGGCTGTCGACTCTGCGAGTCGGTTCGATTGCCGGTGCGTTAAGGCTTACTTTCGATGTCGCGGCAGCAACCGTCCCTACCTACACCGTCAATCAGGTAGACGGGGGAATACAAATTGTGGTCGGAACGCCCATGCCTAACCTCACCGCCAAGAAAGCGTCCATGCTGGTTCAGGAGGGAAAACGGACGGATCTGTTGTCGCCGCGAAATTCTTCGGCAGTCAAGCATGAGACCAGGGCAGCGCCTCCGGCAGGCGAGGGTTCTCCCGCTGCGGATAAGCGCTATACGGGCCAGAAGATTTCTCTCGATTTTAAAGATGCGGACATCAAAAACGTTTTTCGCCTTCTGGCGGAAGTCAGCGGGCTGAACATTGTGGTTACCGATGATGTGGCCCAAAAAGTTACGGTTCGTCTAACCGAAGTACCCTGGGACCAAGCGCTGGACCTGCTGGTTGAAACACACGGGCTGGGCAAGGAACAGCTTGGCAACGTCATTCGAATCTCCACGGCTGCCGTCCTTAAAGCGGAGAGAGACGCATTGGTCGCCGCTGATCGAGCGCGGCAGGATCTGGAGCCGCTTCACACCACCTATCTGACCGTGAATTACGCCAAGGTGAGGGACCTCGAACCTAAGATCAAAACTCTACTAAGCAAGCGCCCGGAGGCCGCGCTGGTCATTGATGAGCGCAGCAACACAATCATGATCCGCGATTTAAGGAGATCCATCGATCAAATAACCGAGTTGGTCTCGAGACTTGATACACGTACTCCGCAGGTTCTTATCGAGTCCAATTTGATCGAAACGACACCGAGCTTTGCCCGTGCTCTGGGCATGCAACTCGAATTCACGAATCCGACAACGGGAATCGGAGTGTCGAGTCAGTTCCCTGCCGAAAACCCCTTAACAGAAACCGTAGGGGCCGCGTTCTCGGTCATACGCAGCAGATTAGGCCCCATTGCCGATGTTCGTGCGGCGCTGACTGCCGCGGAACAGGAAGGAAAAATTAGGATTATATCCCGTCCGTCGGTTGTCACCCTGAACAATGTGGAATCCAATATCGCCAGCTTGAGAATTCTTAGAATTGCGCTTCCAGCTTCTACAAACATAGCGAGCGGCACCGGCGCAGCTGCCGGCACGGCCGTGGCGACCGAACAGGTGCGAGTGGGTATAACGCTCTCGGTGGTTCCTCAAGTTTCGCGGGACGGGTTTATTCTCCTCAATATCCGAGTCAAATCGAGCTCGCTGGGAACCCAATCGGCCGGGTCCGTAATCCCCGATGAGCTCAGCCGAGAAGCGGTGTCAAATGTTCTTGTTCGCGACGGAGAGACCGTGGTCATTGGCGGTATCATGAAGGATACCCAACAAGACTCCGAGACGGGCGTCCCCTATCTAAAAGACATTCCGGTTTTGGGGTGGTTGTTCAAAAGGATTCGAGAGCAGAAAGATTTTGAGGAGCTGATGGTGTTCATTACTCCTCGTCTGACCACAGCGGGGTCCCTGGACCTTCCGGCGGCCGAGGAGTTATGGCGCGACCAAATGAAGAAGACGCTGGGCGACCACTCGGCCGAGCCCATGCATTCTGGTGTTCCCTAGCCTGCATAGCCGCATTTGGCTTTTGCTGTTGCCGGGCGTATTTTGTCACCATGCGGTTGCGCTCGATGCCAGCCAGCCAAGAGCCGGGAAACAGACGCGCTTGTGCTGTATTGCTGATAGTTAGTATCAGCCTCGTCACCATTTCAGCGCCACATGCGGGCTTGGCTCTCACACCCGCGCCTGTGGACTTCTCTATCGGTCGCATGACCGGGTTCAGCTCTTGGCGGCCGTATACCAACCCCAATCGGTTGGTTTCGATTGGGATGAACAAGGGCGAAGTCCTTGCCATGCCGGAAAGCCGGATCATGAAGAGTCATACTATCAATCACCGCCGGGGCGGCTCATCAGAATCTCGGACTGGTACTATATTCGCTCCGGGGTTGATCCAGAAACGGCCTTATTGAAATTCGCCCAAGAGTCCCTGGTGAGCATTACGACAACGCCTACACGGTAATGTCCGGTCCAAAATCTGAAAGCAGCCGATCCTGATCATGGGTTTCCCAGACCGGCCAGTACGCTATTTGTTTGGCTTGAAAGGATTCGTCAGGCTCGGTAGTTTGGAGCGAATATTACGGGAGAGTCGTGCATGATTCGTTACTTTACCGCCGGGGAATCCCACGGTCCTTGTCTGACCATGATCATTGATGGGGTTCCGGCGGGTTTTTCCATCGATGTTTCCAAGATCAATCATGATCTCTGGCGCCGCCAACAGGGTTACGGGCGTGGCGGCAGAATGCTCATTGAGAAGGACGAAGTGCAGATTCGCTCCGGCATCCGATGGGGTGAAACGCTGGGGTCGCCGGTGGCACTCGGTATCGAAAACCGGGATTGGAAGAATTGGACCAAGAAAATGTCCATAGACCCGGCGGATCGGGACGAGAAGATTGCTGTGACCAAGCCGCGCCCCGGGCATGCCGATCTCACCGGGGTTCTAAAATACGACCGGGCCGATATTCGCGACATTTTAGAACGTGCCAGCGCTCGGGATACCGTGTCGCGAACCGCAGTTGGCTCTTTCTGCAAGCAGCTTCTGACGCCGTTTGGCGTAAGAGTGATGGGCTATATCCGATCAATTGGCAGCGTGGCAGCGGTGACCGATGGGCTAACCTATGAAGAGGTCTATGCGCGCTCCGAGGAGTCTCCCGTGCGCACGGCCGACAAGGAAGCAGAGGAGAAGATTATTACGCTTATCGAAGAGTGCAAGGAAAAGGGCGATACGCTCGGCGGCGTATTCGAAGTTGTTTGTTTGGGACTGCCGCCCGGGCTTGGCACTCACACGCAATGGGACCGCAAGCTGGACGGTCGCTTGGCGCAGGCTCTGATGAGCATTCAAGCGATCAAAGGAGTTGAAATCGGGCTAGGGTTCGAAATGGCTCGGCGACGCGGTTCACAAGTTCATGATGAAATCTTTTTTGACCCCCGCAAGATGGTCACGGAAGGAACACCGCGCATCGTTCCGACCGGTTTCTATCGCGGGAGCAACAATTCCGGCGGCACCGAGGGTGGCATGACTAACGGTGCCCCTCTTGTCGTGCGCGTCGCCATGAAGCCCATCTCTACACTGATGAGCCCACTCCATTCGGTCGATCTACGCTCCAAGCAGCCGGCAGACGCTTCTGTGGAGCGCTCTGATGTTTGCGCCGCCCCCGCTGCGGCGGTGGTGGGCGAATCAGTCGTCGCCTTCGAGATCACCAAGGCCTTTTTGGAAAAGTTCGGTGGGGATTCGCTGTCCGAGATACAGCGCAACTACGAAGGGTATCTGGAGCAGATAAAAAATTTCTAACGCTCACCCATTGTGACCGCTCGCCATTGAGATTGTCTCGCGATGCGGCACTCACGTTTTGAGCCCTCACCCGAACCCTCTCCCAAGGGAGAGGATAGCAAGAAACGTGATGAGGGTGAGGTGCCGCGCAAACCCCCCATCTGCGTGGCACTCTACCCTCTCCCGCTGGGAGGGTCAGGGTGAGGGACTCAAGGCTTGTCGCAAGAATTGAAAACGAACATTGCGCTCACCGGTTTCATGGGTGTGGGGAAGAGCGCTGTCGGCCGTGCGCTCGCGCGCAAGCTCAAGATGCGCTTTGTCGACCTGGACAGGTTCATCGAGAAGGGCGAAGGCATGAAAGTGCGGGAGATCTTCAGCCGAAAGGGCGAGGCCTATTTTCGCCAACGGGAAAAGGCAGCTCTGGGGGACATTCTTGCTCAGGAAGGGCAAGTGATCGCGACGGGGGGTGGGGTCATCATCGACGAGGAAAATCTGCGATTGCTTCGAGAAAAATCTCTCCTGGTATGCCTTACCGCCGCGCCGCACGTGCTCCTCCAACGCGTTGGCAACAATACCAGACGGCCGTTGCTCGCAGGAAGCAACCGCGAGGAGCGAATAAAGGAGCTACTTGAACAACGCGAAAACAATTACTCTAAGGCCCATGTTCGGATCGAGACCAATCATTTGAATGTACAGCAGGTGGCGGATAAGATCATCGCGCTGTTAAAGAAGCGTCAAGCGGCGGTACGAGTATAAGAGCGTAGGTTGGCATTTCGACGGTAGGGCAAAAGCAAGAGCGAATGGAAACTCTGAGCGTCAATCTGGGAGAGCGGTCCTATCCGATCTATGTGGGCGAAAGCATACTGGCGAAAGCAGGGGAGTTGCTGCTGGCGGCAGGACTCGGCGGCAAAGTGGCAGTCGTCAGCAATCCAACCGTCGCTCAGTTGTTCCTCGATACCGTTCACGAGGCACTTACCCGCTCCGGCTTCGAAGTCGTGCCGGTGCTCGTCCCTGAAGGCGAAGAGCATAAACAGGTCGAGTCATTGACCAAGATCTATGATCGCCTCATCGATGAACGATGTGAGAGACAATCCTGTGTGTTGGCGCTCGGTGGCGGAGTTGTGGGAGATCTTGCGGGGTTTGCGGCGGCCACTTACCTGCGGGGGATTGCCTATGTTCAGGTGCCCACGACATTGCTCGCTCAAGTGGACTCCAGCGTCGGCGGTAAGACCGGAATCAACCACCGGGATGGCAAGAATTTAATCGGCGCTTTCTATCAGCCGAAGCTCGTCATAATTGACGTTAACGTGCTCCACTCGTTACCGAAGCGGGAGCTTGTGGCCGGTTTGGCCGAGGTCATCAAGTACGGTGTAATTGCAGATCCCGCTTTGTTCAAATTATTGGAACAAAAGATCCACAAGTTGATTGCCCTCGATCGTGAGCTCCTAGTCGAGGTTATCTTGTCCTGCTGTTCCATCAAGGCCAAAGTGGTGGAGCAGGACGAGCGAGAAAACGACTATCGAGCGGTGCTCAACTTCGGCCACACCATCGGTCATGCATTGGAAGCTGTGACGGAGTACACGAAATTCTTGCACGGCGAAGCTATCGGGATCGGAATGGCCAAAGCGGCCGCGATCTCAGTACAGCAGGGGTTTTGTGACCAGAGAAGCTTCGAGCGCGTGCGCAAGCTGATCGACAAAGCGGGGCTCCCCTCGGAAATACCATCGGGGGTATCCATGCAAGCTCTTATTCAGGCCATGGAAGTGGACAAGAAGTCGAGCGGCGGCAAGATCAAGTTTGTGATGTGCGCGGGTATCGGTAAGACGAAGTTTCACTGGCTGAATCCCGGAGAGATTTTGGGAGCCTTGGGGGCATAAACACGCAGTATGACCGTTCAAGACGTTCCAGTCGTTCCAATCGTTCAAACCGTTTGAACCGAGCGCAGCGGTTGAACGACTTGAACGTTTTGAACTTTTAACCTTTTATGGCGAAGAAAAAACGGGTACTCGTGCTTAACGGGCCCAATCTGAATCTTTTGGGAAGGAGGCAGCCTGAAATCTACGGCAAACTCACGCTGGAACAGATCAACAAAAAAATCCACGTCCTGGCCAAAGAGTTGGGCATCGAAGTGGAAATTCGGCAATCCAACAGCGAAGGTCAATTGGTCAGTTGGATTCAAAAGGCGCCGGCCGAGTTCGGCGCTATCGTCATTAATCCCGCAGCCTACACCCACTCCAGCGTCGCGTTGAGGGATGCGATCACGGCGGCGGGAATTCCGGCCATCGAAGTCCACATATCGAACATCTATCGCCGGGAAGAATTCCGCAAACAGTCCTATATAGCGGGAGCGGCCGTCGGCCAGATTACCGGTTTTGGCGCAGAGAGCTACATGTTAGGGCTGCGCGCCGCAGCCGAGCTGCTGTAGGAGCTGATGTTTTACGTTCAATGTTCGGGGGACTGTTGAAGTCGGGACTTTGGAACTACTTTAAAACATATCGGCGCTCGTGAAACCTTTTCGTTTCATTTCCTCGATCAACGCCTGCCGTTGTTTTTCTGCCTGAAACATCTGCTCTCGAAGATCAGTCAAGCGCTTTTGTGTTTCTGTTTCGGGTGCGGCGATCGGCGCATTGGCGGCGCGCAAACGCGAAAGAAGATCCTGTTGATGACCTTTGAATGCCTCTTCGCTCGTAAAGAATGACGGCTCTGGTCCCGTCGTGCCTCTCGTAGCGACACTGTATTGCTCTTGGAGCTCGCGCAGACGGTTGCTCAATTGCGCCAGCTTATTTTGGTATTCTTTTTCTTCCTTTGCTTTCTCATCGGCTAATCGCGCTTTGGTCTCGCCTTTGGGCTGACCCTCGATCTTGGGTGGTTGCTTCTCCTTGGAAACAACGGGAGTTGCCGGGGTCGCGGGCGGCACAGGCCCGGTCAGATCCAGCGTAGCTTCTGGCGCTTCGCCGGCTTTCCGTATGGATATAACCTCGCTTTTGGCAATGCCGATTTCACCCCCTAGCCCGGGAAATTTCACTTGCCCGCCGTCTTCGCGGTAGCTTTGCACGGCGATACGACGGCCGTTCTTGAGAATGATTTCGTACTCGGCACAGGCTGTACTCACCCAGAGACACAAGGTACCGGCGGCAACGAGAGAACCGGCAGCGAGCTTCATAGCGCCGCATTATACACGCTCTTATGGGCGGCAACCAGTATTCGCATTGTTCTGACGTCCCCAGCACTTCGAACGACTCTGTCGCGGTCTTTGGTCTGCAGCCGTCGGTCTCTCCGCAGGTGTCATCCTGAGGCAAAGTCGCAGGATCTGCTTTTTGTCCGAATGTAAGAAGCAAAAACGATTCCTCGTCGCAGGGCTCCTCGGCATGACATAGTGTAGTGGCTTATGGCAATCGATCCCTCCCTCGATCTTCTTTTCGCTACGGTCGTCGGCCGCCGTTTACACCAGCGGTAATTAGTGTTAGCGTTTTTTCAACTCGGGGGTAGCCGCCATGGAACGTTTGGCGTTTAGGTTCTGTGCGTTGTGGCTTCTTGGGCTGCTGTTTTCAGCAGGGGCTGGTCTAGCCTGGGGCGCCTCACCTAAAATCCAAATCCTCTCGCCCAAAGACGACTCTCGGATCACGCAGGAGCAGAGCGACATCCTGGTTAGCGGAAAAGTGAGTGGCTCGTCCTCGCGGTCCCCTAACGTTGACCTTTTGTTTGTCGTAGATATTTCAGGCAGCACTGCCCAATATGCCGGATTTGATTTCGACGATGGGGAGCAATATTCGGACTCTCCCAGCGGCGGTTTTGGCCGACCGCAAATCAGTATTTTTGGCGGCGGCGTCCATGTGATGCAGACTCCGTTCAGAAACCTGCGGAACTCGATTCTAGCCGCCGAGATTGCGGCCGCGCGGCGGCTTGTCGGCCAGGTTGACACTAAAACCACGCGAATCGGCATTGTCACTTTCGGCGAGGGAGCGAGTGTGCGGCAGCCACTTACCCATGACTATGAGCTGGTGCAACGAGCTTTGGATGACATTCTGCGCGACGGTCCCTACGGTGGCACCAATATGGCCGAGGGCATCCGTGTCGGTATCACAGAGCTCCTCGGCTTAGGACTGAGCGAAAGGCGTCCTGACGCGGTGAAGACGCAAATTCTGTTGACCGACGGGTTTCCGACTTTGCCTATCGGCAGAGGCAGGAGAGCAACTCCTGAGGATACGTATCTTGCTATCAACGCGGCTCGGCTCTCAGGGAAAGCTGGTATCAAGGTTCACGTATTTGCCCTTGGCGAAGAGGCTTTGAGTTATCCTCGAGCGGCAGTTGGCATTGCCGAACAGAGCGGCGGCTCGTACACGCCAGTGTTGCGACCGGCAGATGCCCTGGCCGTGGTTGAAAACATCTCAGTGGTAGGCGTGGACTATGTGCAGATCATCAATCAAACTACCGGCCAGAGGGCAACACGCGTTCGGCTGGCGGCCGATGGCTACTTTTCAGCCGCGCTGCCGGTGATTGAGGGACGCAATCAAATCGAAGTTTTTACGCGTGCGAGTGACGGCTCAACCGGCAGAGACGTGATCACGGTCTATTACCGACCTGGAGGCCAGAGATCCCTGGACCTGGAAGTATTCCTGGAAAAGGAGAGGAGTCTCAAGTTAGAGGTGGAACGACTCGGGCGGAGCCAGGCGGACATCGAGAGAGCGGTCGAGCAAGGCAGAAAAGACAGCGTCCAACGTTCGGGTCAACCACCGCCTGTCACAGAAGGCGCACCGAGATAGCTACTGGCTTATAGCATATAGCCTATGGCGTATGGGCGTATGG
>CAYPHJ010000004.1:0-37355 GCA_964410485.1 uncultured Syntrophobacteraceae bacterium | reverse complement strand
GCACCGAGATAGCTACTGGCTTATAGCATATAGCCTATGGCGTATGGGCGTATGGGCGTATGGGCGTATGGCTTATGGTGGGCCCGTCCATACGCCATCGAGCAAAGCGCCATAACCCATATGCCATAGGCTATAAGCTAACCTAGCGTTTAGCGCGTTCGGCTTCGGCGGCGATGGCGATCTCGGAAGCGCCCGCGCGCTTGACGATCGACAATACCCTTACGGTGTCGCCCAAGAGCACGTCCTTGTCGCCCCGCAAAATAACAATCTTGTCCGGGCTCGTGGCGAGGGCCTGTTTTAGAGCCGGCTCCAGTCCTTCCTCTGTTACTTTCCTGTCGTTTACGTAGATTTCACGCTTTGGCGTCAAGGTGACGGTGGTTCCCCGGATTTCCGCTTGCGTGGCTACCGCTTTCGGCAAATTGACCTTGCCACCGGATTCGATCATCGCAGAACTCGTGACCATGAAAATAATTAATAGAACCAGAAAAATATCGGTCAAAGGCGTGATATTAATTTCCGACATAATGGGGGATTCTTCGCTGTCACTGATCGGAGTTACGGCCATGGAACGATCCTCACGCCGTTAGATTGTGCATGATTTTCGCAATTTGCATGCGAAACAAGCCGTTTAGGTTGGCGATGCGGGTCTGAAAGTAATTGTAAAAAATGAGCGCGATAATCGCGACGCCCAAGCCCATGGCAGTTGCCACGAGAGCTTCCGATATTCCGGCGGCAACGACGGCAAAGCCGCCCGTGCCCGCGATTGCCATGCTTTCGAATGCCTTGATAATCCCGATCACCGTGCCGAAGAGGCCAATGAAAGGAGCGCTACTGGCGACGGTCCCAAGGATCCACAGATGTTTGCGCATTTTCTGCGTTTCCTCGAACAAAGAATCGGCAGCTCTGGTTTCCTCGGGTCGCTGTTTCTCCTCCCGATCGAGTAGATTGAGAAAGATTCTTCCGGATGGGCAATGAGTGTTTTGCTTGCAGATGGCAACGGCCAAATCGCGTTGACCTTTTTTAATCGGCCCCATGATCGAGTCGGTGATGCGCAAAGTATTGGTACCAATGTTGCGCAAAAACCAGAGCCGCTCAAAGATTACCGCCACACTGACGATGGACATCAAAATAAGCGGATAGGTTGCAATGGCGCCCTGGTGAATGATCTCGATGAGGTTCATGGTTTGCGGCTGCATCGTGAAATCCTTTTTGATCTCGGGAGAAGATTACCTTATACGAAAATTAATTCAACGAAACGTTGTCTTGGGAAGGCCTAGCAACACGCCCACTCGGTGAGTCAGACAGCCGGGCGCGTTGCTAGCCGCGCACCCGGATTGAGACGGTGAACCGAATAATAAGGGGTTCATTGGCCAGATCTTTAAGGCTGTGCGGAATTGGCGGGAAGGGAGAGGCCCGTTTCATTGCTTCCACTGCGCTGGCATTGAGCCGTGGATCGGTTGAATCAAGAACCTCCGCCTGAACAAGCTTTCCCGCTTTGTCGAGGCTGAAGCGAACCGCCACCTTCTGCACGCCGGTGACGTTTTCGGGATATTTCCACACTGAATGAACGCGCTTTTCCAGTTGTTTTAGATATAGGCTGTAATCCCCACTCGGCGCGCCTTGCAGACCTGTATGGCTTCCCCCTCCCAAACCTGTTCCTGTCCCGCGACCAGCCATCCCTGTGCCGCTCGGACTACCACCCGGCACTCCCTGTGGACCGATGCCAGAACCTGCGGCTTTCAAGGCGCCCGGAACTTCCAAACCTTCCTGTAAGCCCCTGATTGTAGCCTCGCTACCCGCCCTGTTAAGTGCGGCGAAACTGTGGTTTCGCTCCTGCTCAACACCGCCGCTTATCGCCAGGTCGTTGATTTGCGCTTTCGTGGGAACCTGTACCAGAGAATCAGGTGAGGTCTCGTTGGCCAATACGGATTGCGCTTCACCAGTGGCCAGAGCTCTCGGGCCGGGTAGTGGCGCGGGTGCCGGCAGAGGCTCCGGAACGGCCGCCGAAGCCGGGGTCGAGCTTTCCAATGAGCCGGTATCGATGTTTCCAGTCCGTTGAGCGGGTGGCGTGGCAGTCCCCAGCTTTGGTGCTGTGCGTGGTCCTCCGGCACCTCTAGTCGGACCTATGCTCTGAGTATCAAAGCCGCCGGTTTCCAGTAAGCGCACAGATATCGGTGTGATGGGTTCCGTTTGTCTGATGGAAAAATTGCCAACCTCAAGCGCGAGCAGGAAAACGATTGCGTGCAGCAGGACTGAAGGCAGCAAAAAAGGACTGCGGAACAAAGATATCAGCCCAACGTCTTCCCAGGAAGTCGCCATGTGCTTTGTACTCTCACGGAGATGGACTTAAATCCAAGGGCGTCGCGGGTATCTGTCCTTCTCTTGAAAGCACGGCCAATCCTGCAGCGCTAACATCGCGGCGTACGAGCCGGCCGCCTTCATAATAGGACCATAAGTCAGGAAGGCCGTTGCCATTCAGATCCCTTTCTTCGCGAACCATGACTTCGATGTCCTTCGTCGTATCGTAGTAAACCCAGAGATCAGGCTTGCCGTTTCCGGCCAAATCTTTTTCAACTTTGGCGAGCCGGCCTTCTTCGTACATGGCGCGGTAGCTGATCCTGCCGTCGTCGCTGTCGTCGTGTTCCTCGCGGGCAAGCTTGTCGCTCTGGTAGTAATACACCCTATCGGGGCGTCCTCGCCCGGTGCTATCAACTTCGCGCCGTACAAGCTTCCCGTCCTTGAAATAGCTCCAGGTATCGACTCGACCGTCACTATTGGACGATTCTTCCTGGCGCACAATCTCGCCGGGTTTTTGCGGGTTGTAGTAAATCCATAAATCGGGAATCCCG
The DNA here is from genome assembly GCA_964410485.1 of uncultured Syntrophobacteraceae bacterium. Taxonomy (GTDB): domain Bacteria; phylum Desulfobacterota; class Binatia; order UBA9968; family UBA9968; genus CAYPHJ01. The sequence goes on along the minus strand of CAYPHJ010000004.1, from coordinate 34,506 downwards.
TCCCCGTTGATATCGCGGACTTCGACATTCTTGAACGGGGGCGCTGTCGCCGAAACGGCCGCTGTTTTTTTCACGGAAGCGAGCGAAACCGGCGGTTGGGTCTGTGTCGGGTCCGGGACAGTAGCATTCCACGAGGAAACGCCGTCGGCATCGGGGGCCGTTTCTGTCTCCCGATCCGATGGGGTTGACGCCGGCGATTCCTGAGCGATTTGATGCTCGAGCGCCTTTTGCCGCTCCAGTTCCTGCTCAATAGCAGCTTCGAGTTGTTGATCTTTCTCCTGTTCGAGTTTGATTTGTGCTGTGATTTTCTCCTCTTCCGCTCCCGCGGTGACAAGGCCAACCAATAGACCCACCAGCGAGCCCCCTAAAGGTCCGAATGGCCCCACAAACGGCCCGGCAATGAGTCCTCCCAAATGCGCTCCGCGTGCGACGTTTTCCAGCACGTGTTCCCTTGTCCGACTGGTTGATTGTGGTGACGGTGGTGCCGGAGGAGCAGCACTTGCGCTCTGACTCGCTGGATAGGTGGTGGGAGGGAGGCTTCCCGGCGGATGTTGTGTGGGTACGGTACTGCATGCCGCAGCAAGAACGAAAATCGCCAGCGCTATTGGACCAGACAAAATTTGCATCCGTGATCCCGCGGCACAAGTTAGATGGGCTATCTCACTCCAGTCTCACTTTGCCCGGCAGCCGCTCTTGTGCTTGCCGGTTGTAAATCTGCAGCCCCGGCCATGCGTCGAACCTCCTCCTCAACCGGGACAAAAGGAGAAGCAGCGGGGGACGCACCATTGGCGACCTGCTGTTTTTCAATCAACTCGCCACCATTGAAAAGATAACGCGCGTTAATCCTGCCGGAAAACGTTTGATCCTCGAGCTGCTCAACGCGCTCGCCATTGCGGAAACTCACCCAAACATCCACCCGCCGATCACCGTTCGTGTCAGCCTCCTGTCGTACAATCTGACCGTTCTCGTAAAAAATCCTCAGGTCAAAAAAGCCATCACCCGTGGTATCCCGCTCCTCGCGCACAATCTGATTTCCGGCGAAAATGTAGACCCTGTCCCAGACCCCAGAACCCTTCGTGTCGCGGAGTCGCTTGGCGACACGTCCGTGCACGAATGCCTCGACCATGTCGATGCGTCCTCGGCGCGAGGTGTCCTCTTCCCGGCGAACTATCTCTGCGCCATCAAAATACACAATTCGGCTGATTTTGCCGTCGCCGTGGAGGTCTTCTTCCTGCTTGACAAGCTGCCCGTTACGATAGTGCCCCCAGAGGTCGACGTTTCCCTGGTGCTTTCGATCGAGCTCTTTTCGCACCAGCATTCCTCTTTCATAGTAAGAGAAGCGATCGGGGCGACCATTTCCGTTTGTGTCCTCCTCGATTCGACTGACTTCGCCGTCTTTGTAGTGGACGAAGCGATTTGCCCGGCCGGACCCGTGGGTATCTTCTTCGCTCCGGACTGGCGCGCCCTGCCGGTAATGAGTCCATAGCGTCGGTTTTCCCGAACGATGCCGATCCTGTCCCTTGCGCTCGATGTTTCCGCTCTCGTCAAAGTAAACCCAAACGTCAACCTGACCGTCGGCCTTCGTGGCAATTTCCTGCCGACGCGGTTTGCCTGCTTCATAATGGACAACGCTGTCGGCAATGCCATCGAAGCTCAGGTCTTGCTCCACCCGTTCGATCTCCCCTTTGCCGTTATAGTAAATCCAGCGATCCATCGTGCCATCGCCGTTCGTGTCTCGTTCCTGGCGTATGAGATGACCCTGCTCGTCGTAGAAAAAACTCGCCACGACGCGCTGGCCAAGCGCCGGTTGCGAGAACGCAACCAATAAGAATAATCCAGCCCATACGGTGGAAGATGAAGTCTTAACGAAACGGCGCTTCATCGCGCGATCTCGCAGCGCTAGAGAGGTGAAAAGCTTAAGCGGTTCGAGCAGGGCCTTCTTTGCGTTCGGTGGCTTCGACGGGAGGCTTCTCGGCGGCGCTTAACGATTTTTTGAACCCCTTTATGGCTTCGCCCAGGGATTTTCCCAGCTCCGGAAGCTTGCTAGGGCCAAAAATGATTAGCGCTATGACGAAGACGACCAGGATCTCCGGTAAGCCGATGCTACCAAACATAATGCACCCCCTGAGTAAAATTCTACGCTACTTTGTGGCATCCGGGTTGTCAATGAGGATTCAATAGGTAACGGGCATCGGACACAGTAGGCGCGAGGTAGCGCAAGAGTAAACGTGCTCGCCGTCTACCGCCAAGTCTTTTACATCCGGCGCATTTTTCTATCAAAGCGTGTAATCGAGGGTCGCCTGACCAACGCTATTCATGTACTATGAATGCATTTTAAGCCCTGTCTTGAGGAACTGACTCATTTCATAACGCTCTATGCCTAAGAATCGTGCGACGGGGAATAGATCGGAGGGCAGTTGGATCCATTGCTGTTAGCAGTGATCTTGGGGATAGTTGAGGGCCTGACTGAATTTATACCGGTGTCATCCACTGGACATTTGATTTTGGTCGGGCATCTGTTCGGTTTTGTCGGGGAGAAGGCCGCAAGTTTCCAAGTGGCTATTCAACTGGGGGCTATCTTGTCGGTGGTCGTCCTTTATCGGCAGCGCTTCATTGGGTTTTTGGCGCGAGAGCGAAAGTCCAATGGCGGCGCGGCTCTAAAAGGCAGCTCTGGCCTAATTCGTATCGGCGCCGCTACCCTGCCTGCGTTAATCGTCGGTTACCTATCGAACGAACTTATCAAGGAGCACCTTTTCACGCCGGCCACGGTAAGCTGGGCTTTGCTCGTCGGTGGCCTCGGTATCCTCGCGGCCGAAAAACTTGTCAAAGGGCAGCACTTGCATTCGCTGGAGTTCCTGACCGTTGCGCAAGCGCTTGGCGTCGGGCTCTTTCAAGTGCTGGCTCTCTGGCCGGGCACCTCGCGATCGGCGGCAACAATCGTGGGGGGGATGCTCTTGGGGATGGAGCGAAAAAGCGCGGCGGAGTTTTCGTTTTTGATTGCGGTGCCTATCATGGTTGCTGCAACCGGCCATGAGTTGATGCAGATGCCGGGTTTTTTTTCTCCTGAAGACTTTGCGCAACTCGCCGTGGGTTTCATCGTCTCCTTCGTCGTGGCGCTCTTGGCCGTGAAGGCGTTCGTCAGCTATTTGAGCCGCTGGAGCCTGGCGCCATTCGCGTACTATAGAATCATTCTTGCTGTGGTCTTCTATTATTTCAGCACTGGCGGCCTGGCGTTCTAGCCTCGCTCAAGCCGGCCCGCTAAGCTAGACTGCCTCAGGTGTCATTCTGAGGAGCGCAGCGACGAAGAATCTGGTTTTCTCGGTCGATTCGCAAAAGCAGATCCTTCACCCTCGTTCAGGATGACAGATCCGACAAATTGGCATTGCGACATCGTCTGCGCGCGCGCGGATGAAGGAGGGCTGCGCGGTCAGAAAGCTAGCCCAGCTAACGCTCGCCGTGCCCGTGTTTGATCCAGTCATATATCTTGGCGCGATAAAAATAGGCGACTCCCAGGATCACGGCGCAGATTAAAGCGATGATTACGGCCATCTGGTAGTCCTGGCTGCGGATTGTTGCGCCTTGGATCGATAAAAGGTAGGTCCCGGGGATCCTTCCGAGGATGCAGACAATCAAAAACGTGCTGAGTTTCATGCGGCTGAGCCCCAGCAAGTAGCACAAGTAGTCTTTGGGAAACCCCGGAAAGAGAAACAGGACGAAACACAAAGTCGCACCGGCGTTTGTGGTAAGAAAGTTGAATTTTTCGAGCACTTCGCGCTTGACGAAGCGTTCCACAAATGGCCTGCCGAGAATGCTTGCAAGCTCGAAAGCTATCCAGGATCCCAAAGTGAGCCCCACCATCGAAAGCACAAGTCCAATCGTCTTGCCGTAGACGTAGCCGCCAGCTACGCCGGTGAGCTCTCCCGGAATGGGCGCGGCAACGACCTGAAGGACCTGCAGCAAAACAAACACGGCTGGAGAGTAAGGGCCGAGAGAGTTCAAGAATTTCGTTAATCGATCGCGGCTCGTATATATTTGTTCGAGATCATCGAACTCTTCCCCGGCCGGTGCAAGAACACTCAGAGGCTGGGGAACGTAGCGACTAAAGAAAAACAGCAGCACGATGAGGCCCAGAAAGATAAGTCCCCGAATGGCGAGCTGGCGGCGTGGCGAAGTCATGAATGGGTCTTATTCTTATAGCAGCAAAACGGGGCAAAAACGATCGTAAGGAGCCGATTCACCGGTGCTTTACAGGCGGGAAGATGAAACCGGAGGTAGTCAACGTAAAGCCCTAAGCTGCCGCGCAAGAACGATTAGAGCAAATAACGCGAAAAAAATCGATGATCGGCGTGTAGAGGGTCTGTTTTCGCTGGAAACAAGAAAACAAGTGGCCCTCTGCCGATGAAGAGAGCCACTTGTTTGTAAACAATAGACCAAATAGGTATGCCGAGATCAGCCAGGCGAGCTAACCCGCGGCTCCTACCTTCGGTCGCCACTTGTCAAACCGAGCTTCAAGCTTGGTCAACAGCTCCATAGAAATCATGCCGGTAATGGCGAAAATCAAGACGCCGACAAAGACCTTATCCGTTTGGAAGGTTGCGCCGGCCACAGTGATCATAAAGCCAATACCGGCAGTGGCGGCGTACAACTCGCCAACCATAACTCCGATAAGCGCCCGACCAACTCCGAGCCTCAAACCCGTGATGATAAACGGGAGGGTGGAAGGTAAGACGACACTCTTGAAGATTTGCCATTCGCTGGCGCCGAAACTGCGCGCGGCGGTTAGCAGGTTGAACGGGGTTGTCTTCACTCCGTCGCGACTATTGATCAGTATCGGAAAAACGGCGCCCAAAAAAATGATTCCGACTTTGGACGGGATACCGATGCCCAACCATATGATCACCAGGGGCAAGAGGGCTACACGCGGGGTCGCGTTCATGGCGTTAATAAAAGGATCGAAAATGTACGCTACCTTTTTGTACCAACCGCAGGCGATGCCAAACGGGACGCCAACCACGACCGAGAGCACATAGCCCCAGCCAAATTCGATGCCGCTCACCCTGAGATCATTCCAGATTTCACCGGAAGCAAATAACTGAACCGCTGCTTTGAATACCAAGGAAGGGGCACTCATGAACATCGGGTTGATGAGCTGGAAGGTATTGCCGACCAATTCCCAGGCGGTGAGAAAGATGAGCACCGAGGTGGTTCCCAGGATCTTCTTCTCTTGATTCAAGTAGAATTTGTAAAGAGCCGACGCCTCGGCAACACGCACGTCGAGCAGGACTTCCTCTTGAGCAGCCTGTTCCGCCATACTCTTAGCCCCCCCGTTGAGTTTCCGCGCGAACTTTCCCTGGTAAAAACCTGGCGCAAGCAGTAGCAAACGGGTATTTACTTGTCAACAGACCAGAGCACAGCACGCCTCAGAGTGACAACTGCATCCGAGTGCCTGTCCCGGGTATCTGTGCTAGCATGAGGAGTCATCGAGCTGCCGGAGCGGCGGCTCGGGTGCATTGTTGGCGCGGGATACCAGGGCTGGAATTGGCCAATCCTAGATGATAAGGTCTGCCTTGCCCCATGAAGGCGGCCCAAGTCGCGTAAACGCCTGCATTATGCCGCAGTAGATCCCTACTAAGGGATGTCCCTATGCGATATCTAGCGATCTGCGAGGACGATCTCCTGTTCCACTTTATGCGCAACGTGCCCTCTAAACAAGCGGAGGTGCTGTTCTTGGTGCAGGATCCCAAAGTTGCCAAGAGAATCCGCCGCCAAGGCGGGCGGGTCTGCCAGGGCGATCTCCTGAAAGAAGAGACTTACAAGAAGATCAAGCTGAATCATATCGATCAAGCCGTTGTGTTTGTGCGCGACGAACTGGGGCAGGACCGAGTGAGCCGACTTTTAAGGACGCTTGACAAAGGTCTGCCCATTGTGGTTTTGACGCCCGACAAAAATGGTACGCGGGAGTCGGCGGACGCGTTGCTCCGATACCTTCAGTTGGCGGACATGTTCGAGGACTTCTGTGCTACTCAACTCCTGGACACCCTGAATCGAAAAAAAGTAGAGCGCATCCGGGCACTATTCGGCGATAAGGACAAGATTCATATCCTGCTGCAACATGATCCTGATCCGGACGCATTAGGAAGCGCATTGGCCCTGCGCGAACTCTTGGGGCGCAATCGAACGACTACGCCGATCGTCACCTTTGGGGAGGTGACACGCCCTGAAAACCTGGCCATGATCCGCTTGCTGGACATTCAGGTGGAGCGCATCTCATACGAAGATCTGCACAAGGATGGCGCGCGTCTCGCTCTCGTTGACGTGCAGCCACCGTATTTTCAGAAGCCGCTCAGGAATGTCGATTTGGTAGTTGATCATCATCCCAAGAGGGTCGCATTCAATGCCCGTTTCACCGATCTCAGGCCGCCGTATGGCGCGACTTCAACGATTTTCACAGAGTATTTGCGGGCGGCGGGAATGGAGCCGTCGCAACGGTTAGCGACGGCGCTTCTGTACGGCATCAAGACAGATACTCTGTTTTTGGAGCGGGGGAGCCATCTGGCCGATCTTAACGCGTTTACCTTCTTATACCCGTTTGCCAATAAAGCCATGATTAACCGCATTGAAAGGCCCGCCCTGCCGCGCGAGGACCTCGAAGCGCTCGGACGCGCGCTCACTCGCCTGCAGCTCGATAATGGCGTGGCGGTGATTCATATGGGGGAGGTTAAACGCGAGGATGTTATTCCGCAAATGGCGGAGTTTTGTTTGCAGATTGAGGGTGTGGAATGGGGAGTCGTTTCCGGGTTGTCTGATAATCGCGTGGTTATCTCGGTGCGCAATATGGGTTACGGCAAGAGCGCGGGAGACATCATGAAGAAGCTCTACGACGATATTGGCAGCGCCGGCGGCCATCGCTACATGGCCAAAGCCGTCGTGCCTCTGGAGCGGTTCAAGGACAAATTCGGCGAAGTGAGCGAGAAGGTAATCCGGGACGCGATGGTGCCAATGATCGTTGAGCGCGACGAGAACACGGTTCACGACCAGTGAGCGGTCGGCGTACGGCAAATCGGGCATACGGTCACCCCAGGCGTGGCGTGCCCGAGCCATCGATGTTTAGCAAGAAGGCAGAACTGGAGTAACACTTCATTGCCGTTCAGCCACGCCGTCTGATCGTTCTCAAGCCATAAATCAAACCGCAGTTCGAAGCGAGTCGCGGTGACAGGAGCTGGCGGGTATCTCCAGCCGGGTTGCAGTCGCGGTGGTGCCATCAAAGCATGGCTTAATATGACAGCCCGTGCTCGCGTGTCGTGTTCACGCTCGAGTCAAACGCAGGATGAATACGAACGACGAATGCGGTATGCAGAGCATTAGTTGACAACTACTCTATTTTACAATACAAAAAAATCACTTAGTGTCACCGGTTCCTTTAACACGCACCGCTGTCAATCGGTCGGTGCGCTTTTTTTATTAAGCCCATAAAATCATGACGCATCCTTATCTGGCGCTGGCGATTATCTTCGTGTTGGCGGGGCTCGTGGTCGTGGGGCTGCTTTTGGTTGCGCAGAGCGTTGGCCCCAAATCTCTCAATCCGGTGAAGGCGGAGCCGTTCGAGTCCGGTAATCCACCCAGAGGTGATGCCCGCGCGCGCTTCTCGGTGAGCTTTTATCTGGTCGCGATGCTCTTCTTGATCTTCGACCTCGAAGTTGTTTTTCTTTATCCTTGGGTCGTTGTTTTTCGCGAGTTGGGATTACAAGGCCTGGTTGCAATGGCAATTTTTCTTGCGATTCTCGTAATCGGGTTTATCTACGAGTGGCGAAAAGGAGCCCTTGAGTGGGATTGATGTGGCATGGATGAGGCAAGCGGTCTCGAAATCATAAAAGGAATGCTCGGCACAAAACTGCTGGAAGCGGGGCGGCCCCATGGCGATGACGTGGTCGTACTCGAACGGGAAGGGCTGAGGGAAAGCTTTCGCCGCTTAAGAGACGAGCCGGTGCTCAATTTCGATTTCCTTTCGGATATTACAGCAGTGGATTATTGGCAAAAAAAAGATCCGCGTTTTGAGCTTGTCTATCAACTCGTGTCTCTGCGCGGCAGGCGCCGGTTGCGCGTCAGAGTCCCGGTGTCTGAAGAGGACGCTCAAGTGGAGTCATTGACGCCTCTTTGGCGTGGAGCCAATTTTCTCGAGCGGGAGATCTGGGATTTGTTCGGTATCAGATTTCTTGGTCATCCAAACCTGAAGCGGATTCTTCTTTACGAGGAGTTCCGGGGTCATCCGCTGCGCAAAGACTATCCTGTAAATGCGTGGCAGCCGCTGGTGCCGGAGCGGAAGGTGGATGGAACATTCGTTGATGAACGCTCGCGCAACAAGCTGCTACGGCTCAAACAATCCCTCGGCGCCAAAAAAGAGAGCGCATAGTAACCGCACGGAGGCAGGTCAAGCTTACGGCTCAGGTTGCGAGAGCCTGCTTCCGGCTAACAGTCAGGGGCTTTGTGAAATTCGAAACACAAGATATACCAGCTGAAGTTATGGAACTGCAGATGGGTCCGTCCCATCCTGCAACGCACGGCACCATCAAATTCAATCTCAAGCTCACGGGCGAGAAGGTCCTCGAGTGCGAGGTCGAGGTCGGTTACCTTCACCGCGGCTTCGACAAGAGCTGTGAGCAAGCGACCTGGACACAGGTGATCCCATATACGGACCGGCTCAATTACGCGTCGCCCCTGATCAATAATGTCGGATACGCTCTGGCGGTGGAAAAACTCATTGGCTTAGAGACGCCGCCGCGCTGCCAGTTTATTCGCGTGATCGTAAGCGAGCTTTCGCGCATCTTCGATCATCTCACGTGCTGCGGCATGGCCGCTTCCGAACTGGGCGCGATCACCGCTGGTTTTTATATGATTGAGGGCCGCGAAATGATCATGCGCGTCATCGAGGACCTTACCGGGGCGCGCCTGACGGTTACGTACGTCCGTGTCGGTGGGGTGAAACACGATCTGCCTTATGATTTTGCCGACCGTGTAAGACACGTGTTCAACAACGTGCGCCGGATTCTCAATGATTGCGACCGCTTGCTTTCACGCAACCGTATCTTTATTGACCGCTTGTCGAAGGTCGGTATCCTTTCGGCCGAGACGGCATTGAACTACAGCCTCACGGGTCCGCTTTTGCGCGCGACCGGGGTCAATTACGACGTGCGCAAAGCCTTTCCGTATCTGGTCTATGATCAACTCGACTTTGAGATTCCGTTGGGGAGCAAAGGAGACAACTACGACCGTTTCGTTTGCCGGATCCAGGAGATCGAACAAAGCATGAGGATTGTGGAGCAGGCTCTGGAGAAAATTCCCAGCGGCCCGGTTTGGATCGACGATCCTCGCTTTGTGCTGCCGGAAAAAGACAAAGTTTATAACAGCATTGAAGGGCTGATGCACCATTTCAAGATCATCATGGAAGGCATTCATGTGCCGCCCGGGGAAACTTATTTTGCCGTCGAGGGCGGCAATGGCGAATTGGGTTTTTATCTTGTAAGTGACGGCGCCGGCAGACCCTACAGGGTCCGGGTCCGGCCGCCGTGTTTTATCGCCATGGGCGCCTTTCACGAAATGATCGAGGGGCATATGGTCGCGGATATCGTGCCCACCTTTGGTATGATCAACATGATTGGCGGCGAGTGCGACCGGTGATTCGAAGATTAATGATAGAAGATGGAAGATTGAAGATGGACGAAAGAAAGGGGTAGGCGGCTAAAAGATGTCGCTGGAGTTTTCACCTGACACATTGAAGAAGTTTCAGCAGATCGTGGCGCGCTACCCAAAAAAGGAAGCGGCCATGCTGCCGGTACTCCGGCTGGCCCAGCGGGAGTTCGGCTATCTGGGCGTGGAAGCCATTGCATACGTCGCGAGGTTGATGGACCAGTCGCCCGCGCGGGTTCACGGCATCGTCAGCTTTTATACGATGCTCTATACCAAGCCCATGGGGTACCACCACATTCAGGTCTGCCGCACCTTGCCCTGTGCGCTCCGAGGCGCGGATAAGATTACCAATTACTTAAAAAAAGCTTTGGGTGTCGAGGTTGGCCAAACTTCGCCGGATGGGCGATTTAGTCTGTCAGAGGTGGAATGCCTGGCGTCTTGCGGCACGGCGCCCATGATGCAGATTAACGACGACTATTACGAAAATTTGACCGAAGAGAGGGTGAAGGCGATCCTGGAACGGTTAAAAGAACGCCCGCGGACTGGGGACCGCAGACCGTAGACCGGGAGGGCGGGAGAAGAAAGCGACCGCGGACCGAGGACGGCAGACGGAAGACCGACGACCGGGGGTCGGACGACCGCTGCTCTAACAGGCTGCTGAAAACTCCCCGTTCACCCTTCGAGAACCTCAGGGCGAACGGAGAGGAACTTGAAATGAGTAGGGATTTTCCGTTCATGCTGAGCCTGTCGAAGCATTCCGAATCTCTTTTCAGCAACCTGCTAGACGCGCCCGAAAGGTCGGCGGTTCACCGTCCACGTTCGATACTCGGCGGTCGACGGTCGATCGTCCGCGGTCTCTACAAGTATGGAAAAGGTTCTGTTACGCAATATTGATGTTCCTGACTCGCATACGCTGGCGGTTTACCGCTCACGCGGTGGTTATCGAGCCTGGGAAAAGGTCCTTGGCGAGATGAAGCAGGAGCAAGTCATTGAAGAAGTGAAAGCTTCCGGTTTGAGAGGGCGCGGAGGCGCCGGATTTCCGACTGGGATGAAGTGGAGTTTTGTTCCCAAGGACAATACGAAGCCCAAATATCTGATCTGCAATGCCGACGAAAGCGAACCGGGTACGTTCAAAGACCGGCTGATCATTGAGAAAGATCCTCACTCCGTCATTGAAGGCACCTTGATCGCTGCCTATGCGATTCAATCCCACACCGCGTTCGTATATATCCGAGGTGAGTTTGCTTTCGGCGCGGCGATGCTCGAGCGGGCCGTTACTGAGGCCACTGAAGCGGGATACATTGGCAAGAACATCTTGGGCTCCGGCTACGACTTGGACGTGATCATCCATCTCGGCGCAGGCGCGTATATTTGCGGCGAGGAAACCGCGTTACTGTCTTCTCTGGAGGGTAGCCGGGGCTGGCCAAAACTCAAGCCGCCGTTCCCGGCGACGCATGGCTTGTTTGGGTGTCCTACGGTGGTGAATAACGTCGAGACCCTGGCGGCGCTTCCCTGGATCATCCATCATGGCGCGGCCGCCTATGCCGCAATGGGCACGGAGAAGAGCAAAGGAACCAAGCTTTTTAGCGTGAGTGGGCATATCGCCAAGCCCGGCGTTTACGAGATCGAGATGGGTTATCCATTCAAAAGGTTTCTGCAGGAAGACTGCGGCGGTGTGCCAGGTGGTCGCAAGCTGAAAGGTGTAATTCCGGGTGGCGCCTCCATGCCCGTATTGACAGCCGATGAAATTGAAAAGGTCAATTTGGATTATGAATCCGTCCAAGCGGCCGGGAGTCTGCTGGGCTCGGGCGGTGTCATCGTCATGGACGACACCACCTGCATGGTCCGCGCAGCCTGGAACATCGCGCACTTTTTTGCCCACGAGTCCTGCGGACAATGCAGCCCCTGTCGCGAGGGGTGTCATTGGATGGAGAAAATCTTTCATCGCATCGAAAACGGACGGGGAGAAAAAGGCGATCTCGAACTTATTTTGAACGTAAGCGGCAATATCATGGGTAATACCATCTGCCCGTTTGGCGACGCTGCGGCGATGCCGGCGGCGGCGTTCATAAAAAAATACCGTGATGAGTTTGAAGAGCACATTGGGGAAAAACGCTGCGTCATGAAGAACGGAGTCATGGAGTGATGGGGTAATGGAGTGGCGGAGAGGAGGCCAACACTCCTATACTCCACTACTCCATCACTCCAAGGTTGCTTTTTATGGATCCAGTTAAGATCACGATCGACGGGAAGGAAGTCGTTACCAGCAAGGGCAAGACGGTGATCCAGGCGGCCGCGGCGGAGGGGATTTCCATTCCCTATTATTGTTATCATCCGAAGCTCTCCATTGCGGGCAACTGCCGCATGTGTCTGGTGGAAATCGCGAAGATGCCCAAGCTGCAGATCGCCTGCAACACGCAGGTCGCTGAAGGCATGTCCGTCCTCACGCAAAGCGCCAAAGTCCTGACCGCCCGCAAGGCCGTGATGGAATTTCTCTTGATCAATCACCCCCTCGATTGTCCGATTTGCGATCAGGCGGGCGAGTGCTGGCTGCAGGATTACTACATGAAGCATGACCTGCGGGAGAGCCGGTTTGCGGAGACAAAGCATCATGACCGAAAAAAGGAAGTTTTCGGTCCAAACGTTGTTTTCGACGGTGAGCGCTGCATCAAGTGCACGCGGTGCGTGCGCTTTCTCCAGGAAGTGACAGGTACGAATGAGCTCACGGTGGTTAACCGCGGCGACCATTCGACGATCGCGCTTTTTCCGGGCGCCGTGCTTGACAACCCCCTATCGGCAAACGTGAACGATATCTGTCCCGTTGGCGCTTTAACGGACCGTGACTTCCGTTTCAGGGTGCGGGTCTGGTATCTGCAGAAAACGCCATCCGTTTGTCCCGGCTGCAGCACCGGGTGCAACATCAGCGTGGAGACTTACCAGAATCGCATCGCGCGCTTTAAGCCCAGAATCAACGAAGCTGTCAACAGCCACTGGCTGTGTGACGAGGGACGCTATTGTTTTCACGAGTTGACCGAAGGACCACGGCTGACCACGCCCATGATCCGTCAGGAAGGCGGCCTTGTTGCGGTCACGTGGGAGGAGGCGCTGCGCGAGACGTTGAACGGCCTCACTGCGGCCCAACCGGTCGCGGCGATCCTTTCCGGGAGAAACACGAACGAAGAAGCCTACCTGTTTCGCAAATTCATCAAGCGCCTTTCGCCTCGAGCCGCGCTCGAGGTGTTTTACCGAGAGCGGTCGCTAACCGACGTACAAAAGATTCTGATGAGCCCCGACCGCTCGCCGAATTACCGAGGGGCACGCGACATGGGTGTGAGCTCCAATGGCGCCTTCGATCCTCTCATGGACAAACTCCTGAAGGGTGATTTCGCCGGGGCGTACATTGTCGGAGAGGATCTGTTGAGCGACGCTGATAACGAGCCAACAATCCGCAACGCTCTTGGAAGACTGTCTTTTTTAGTCGTTCAGGATGTGCACCTTAGTGAAACGGCAAGACTGGCTCACATTGTGCTCCCCGGAACCCATTTCGGGGAAAAATCGGGGACCTATACAAATCGACAGGGACGTGTTCAGAAACTCAATCCGGCGCTTGTTGCGCCCGAAGGGGCGCTCCACGATAGTGAGATCTTCGCTCGCTTGCTCGGTGAATTGGGTGAAGAAGTCCCTCTCGAGCCGAGCCGCCTGTTTGAGGCGTTGAGAGGCGAAGTCCCCGCTTACCGCGGCCTCAGCTACGACGCAATCGGAGATCAGGGCATGCAAGTTGGTGGTGGTGTGGAAGATCATGATCGTTGACATCGGGATCACCGCGGCAAAAGCGTTTCTCGTCCTTTTTATGGTCTTGAATCTCGCCGGCCTTCTAGGCTGGATCGAGCGCAAGGGGAGCGCGCTCATTCAAGATCGGGTTGGCGCAAATCGCGCCTCGGTTTTTGGTTTTGCCGGGCTTGGATTGGTGAACACTCTGATCGCCGACACGATCAAATTCCTCACCAAAGAAGATTTCATTCCGCCGCGCGGCGACAAGTTTCTCCATACACTGGCTCCTTGCCTGGCGTTGTTTCCCGCCCTTGTGACCTTCGCCGTGATTCCCTTCGGGGATGTCTTAATCATTGGAGAGCGGGAGATTAATCTTCAAGTTGCGAACCTCAATATCGGTATCCTCTATATATTCGCCATGACTTCACTGTCGGTCTATGGCGTGGTGATCGGCGCCTGGGCATCGAACAATAAATTTTCCCTGTTAGGAGGCGTGCGCGGCTCGGCCCAGATGATTTCGTATGAGGTAGCTCTCGGGCTTTCGGTCATAGGTGTTCTCCTGGTGTACGGAACGTTGGAACCGCAAGAAATGGTGCGCTGGCAGGGCGCGTTGATCGGCGACATCCTGCCGCAATGGGCCGCTTTTCTTGCCCCGGTAATCGGTTGGATTCCCGCATGGGGTGTTTTTCTGCAGCCTTTGGGTTTTTTGCTGTTTTTCACTTCCGCGCTTGCTGAAACAAAGCGTGTACCGTTCGACCTGCCGGAAGGCGAGTCGGAACTCGTTGCCGGCTATCATGTGGAATATTCCGGCGGCAAGTTTTTAATGTTCTTTGCCGGGGAGTTCGCCGAGATGGTTGTTGCGGCGGCGCTGGTGACAACGCTGTTTTTTGGCGGCTGGCAGATCCCCTATTTGATGCGCGACGGGTTTCACTTTCCCTGGGGCACGACCTGGCTGCTGCCGCACCTGGCGGTGGTGCTGCTGCAAGTCGGCGCGTTCACGCTGAAGGTCGTCTTTTTTTGCTGGGTGCAAATTCTGCTGCGCTGGAGCGTGCCGCGGTTCCGTTACGATCAGGTCATGCGCCTGGGATGGGAGATGCTGCTGCCTCTGGCGCTCGTAAACGTGATCGTCACGGCTATCATCATTTTCGCGGCGCAGTAAAGAGCTTTGAGATGACGGCATCGTTGATTGGCTTTTACATTATGGCGGCGCTGTTGGTCGCCTCCGCGCTTCTTGTTGTCCTGCAGCGCAACGTGGTTCATAGTGCCATGGCCCTTGTCGCGGCGCTGTTTATCATGGCGATTTTTTTCTTCACGCTCCACGCGCCGCTGATCGGCGTCTTGCAGGTGCTTGTGTATGCCGGGGCCATCATGGTGCTGTTTCTTTTTGTCATCATGTTGCTCAGTCCGACCGCGGTCGAGCAACGACGCTGGTGGAGTCTGGGCGGCGCTGCGGCGTTTTTCTTGGCCGTGACTTTGATTGCTTTCATTTCGGTCGGGCCGCCCGCCGCCGAGCCGGTGCCGGCACCGGAATTGTTCGGCAGCCCCGAAATGGTGGGCAGGAGTCTTTTTACCGACTTTCTCCTGCCTTTTGAAATAGTCGCCGTGCTTCTCCTGGTGGCTATGATCGGCGCGCTCGTCTTGGCGAAAAGGGAGGGGTAGTTCACGATGGTTCCATTGGACCATTATCTTGTGCTCAGCGCCGTCATCTTTGCCATTGGGGTGGTCGGTGTCCTGATCCGTCGCAATCTCATCGTCATCTTGATGTCGATTGAACTGATGCTCAACGCGGTGAACTTGAGTTTCATCGCGTTCTCCCGCTTTCTCGTCTCGATTGAAGGACAGGTGATCGTGTTCTTTGTGATGTCAGTGGCCGCCGCCGAAGCGGTGGTTGGATTGGCGATTGTCATCTCGGTTTTTCGCCATCGGCAAAGTCTTGATCCCCAAGAGCTGCAGCTTCTTAAATGGTAACGCCCGGACAAGAGGTGGCGGAGCACCTGCTGCGCTGGATTCCACTCGCGCCCCTGATCGCGAGTCTGACGAACGCTTTTTTTGGCGAGCGGCTGGGCAAGAGGAATGCCGGTGCGCTCGCCTGCACAGCCGTAGGCGCCGCGTTTGTTCTTTCGCTCTACGCCCTGGCCGTTCTTCCGGCCGGAGGGGTTCTTCGCGACAACGTATACACCTGGATCTCATCGGGCTCCTTCCAGGCGAACTTTTCACTCCAGGTCGATCCCCTGACCGCAGTGATGCTGGTCGTCGTCACGGGCATCGGGTTTTTGATTCACATTTATTCTCTCGGCTACATGGATCACGATACGGGAATCGTCCGCTTTTTTGTCTACCTCAATCTGTTCGTTTTTTTCATGCTGCTGTTGGTCATGGGAGATAACCTGCTTCTCCTGTTCGTCGGCTGGGAGGGGGTTGGGCTCTGCTCTTTTTTGCTGATCGGTTTTTGGTATCACGACTCCGCCAATGCGATTGCGGGCAACAAGGCGTTCATCGTGAATCGGATTGGCGACTTCGGTTTTGTATTGGGTATTCTTCTTCTCGTTACCGAACTGGGGCGGAACGGAATTTGGACGCTCGATTTTGCCGTCCTCGAGACTCACACCCATCTGCTTGGCCCCGGGACCGTTACCCTGATCACGTTGCTGCTGTTCCTCGGCGCCACCGGAAAATCTGCCCAGATTCCGCTGTTTGTCTGGTTGCCCGATGCCATGGCTGGTCCGACGCCGGTCAGCGCGCTAATCCATGCGGCCACAATGGTGACTGCCGGCGTTTACATGGCGGCGCGGCTCCACTTCCTGTTCGATCTCGCGCCACTCACTTTGTCGGTGATCGCCTGGGTAGGCGCCGCGACTGCATTCTTCGCCGCCACGGTGGCTCTGACGCAGAACGACATCAAGCGGGTGCTGGCCTATTCGACAGTGAGCCAGCTAGGCTACATGTTCCTTGCGATCGGGGTGGGAGCCTTCAGCGCGGCGGTATTTCATCTTTTCACACACGCTTTTTTTAAGGCCTGCCTGTTCCTCGGCGCCGGCAGCGTCATTCATGCGCTGGGTGGCGAGCAGGACATGCGCAAAATGGGGGGCTTGAGGAGTTATCTGCCCAAAACCTACTGGACCTACCTGACCGCCACACTGGCGATTGCCGGCGTGCCGCTGACCGCCGGGTTTTTCTCTAAAGATTTGATTCTTTGGCAAGCCTACAGCAGCTCGCGCGGTTCGGTGGCGCTGTGGTTTGTTGGTTGGATCACGGCGGGCATAACCACTTTTTACATGTTCAGGCAACTCTTATTGGTTTTTCACGGTGACTGCCGCGTCGAGGACGATGTACGAAAGCATATCCATGAATCACCGGCTGTTATGACCGTACCGCTCGTGCTTCTGGCTGTTGGTTCGATCTTCGCGGGGTGGGTAGGAGCGCCGGAATATATGTGGCACGGCCCATGGGAAGAGTGGCTCAGTCCCATTTTCGGGGCCGTTCACGCCCCTCATGATCTGGCTACGGAGCTGTTTCTCGTACTCCTTACTGTGCTCGTCGTCGCGGTAGCAATTGCTCTGACATACCTGGCGTACGGCCGTCCCGGTGCTTTGGCTGAGCGGGCGGCCGCTCTGGCGGATGGGAGGATGTATCGCCTGCTCGTCAACAAGTATTACATCGATGAATTGTACAACGGGCTGATTGTCCGGCCGTTTACGGCGGTTTCCGGGTGGCTCGCGCAAATTTTTGACCCGCGCATTATCGACGGCGCTGTCAACGGCATTGCCAATGGGGCGCGCGGCATCAGCGCCAAGTGGCGCGCGTTGCAAAGCGGCGATATCCAGCATTATCTGATTGGCTTTGTGGCCGGCACGCTGGCGCTTTTGGCGTATTATCTGAGTCGATCATAAACGATGGTTGTGTTCGGCATGGGAGAATTGAGTCTCTTGCTCGTGCTGCCGGTGCTCGGCGCCATGGCGCTCCTGTTTATACCGCCGCGCCGTGCGGGGGTGCTTTTCGGCATTGCGTTGACGTTTTCGGTGCTAGCCGTTTTATGGTCATTACGGATATTTGTTGATTTCGATGCCGGGCAAGGAGAAATGCAGTTTGTCGAGCGCGCGGCCTGGATTCCCGCCTATGGTATAGAGTACATCGTTGGCATTGATGGGATCAGCCTTTTTTTGGTTCTTCTCACCACGTTACTGATGCCGATTGTAATCCTGGCCTCCTGGTCCGTGACCGACAGGGTCAAGGAGTACTTATTTTTTATGCTTTTACTGGAGACGGGAATGCTCGGCGCCTTCGTCGCCCTCGATCTTTTCCTCTTCTATGTGTTTTGGGAAGTCATGCTGGTGCCAATGTATTTTCTTATCGGCGTATGGGGCGGCCCGAGGCGAATCTACGCCGCGGTGAAGTTCGTTATCTTCACGATGGCCGGCAGCCTGCTCATGCTGGTTGCGATCATCTACCTCGCGGTGCGCCACGAGGAGATGAGCCAAATGTGGTCCTTCGACCTGTTGCGAATCTATGACCTCCGGTTGCCATTACACGAACAAATCTGGCTCTTTCTCGCGTTTGCCCTTTCCTTTGCAATCAAAGTGCCGCTGTTTCCTTTGCATACCTGGCTGCCTGACGCGCACGTAGAAGCGCCCACTGCCGGTTCGGTGATTCTTGCTGGTGTTTTGCTCAAGCTCGGCACGTACGGCTTCCTACGCTTTGCGTTGCCCCTTTTTCCAGACGCCGCGCACGCTGCGGCCCCCTTTTTCATTGCTCTGGCAGTGATCGGCATCCTTTACGGCGCGCTTGTGGCCATGATGCAATCGGACATCAAGAAGTTGGTTGCCTACTCATCGGTTAGCCACCTTGGATTCGTCATGCTTGGGCTTTTCGCCTTCAACCTGCATGGCGTTCAAGGCAGTATCTATCAAATGCTCAGTCATGGGCTGTCCACAGGAGCTCTCTTTCTGCTTGTCGGAATGATCTACGACCGCCGCCATACCCGGCTACTCGCGGATTTCGGGGGATTGTGGAAGCAAATCCCGATCTTCTCGGCGCTGCTATTGATCGTGACGTTTTCTTCCATAGGGCTGCCCGGATTGAACGGCTTCGTCGGTGAGTTTCTCATCTTGCTCGGTGCTTTTTACGTTGTGCCATGGTGGACCGCTCTGGCCGCGACAGGCGTGATCCTCGGCGCGGTGTACATGTTATGGATGTTTCGCCGTGTTGTTTTCGGCCCCTTGACTCATCCCGAGAACGCAAAACTGACCGACTTGAACGCGCGCGAGATGGTCATTCTAGCCCCGATCGTGGTTTTGATCTTTGTGATGGGCATCTATCCCCAACCTTTTCTCAGCCGTATGGAACCGGCGGTGGATCTGACGCTCAAGCGCATCCACGCCAGCCAGGAAAGCGCGCAGATCGGCGCGCCAGAAATCGATGAGTTTCGGGTGTCGGGTGTCGGGTCTCGGGTTGAACTCGAAACCCTAAACTCGGAGCTCGAGACTTCGACGGCCATGGATGAACCGTCTGTGACCCGCGCTGCCAGGCGGGAGGCAACGAGCGATGGACGTTAATCTCGTGCCGCTCGTCCCTGCCGTGCAGGTGTTGTTGACGGGATTTGTCGTCATGCTCCTGGACGTTTTTATTTCAGAGGACGACAAGCGAGTGCTTCCTTGGATCAGCCTTCTCGGTTTGGCGCTTTGCGGCGCCGAGACTGTGTTTCTTTGGAACCGCCAGGAAGGCTCTTTTGGCGAGACATTCTTACTGGATAACTTCGCCCTGTTTTTTACACAGATCTTTGTCGGCACGGCGGCTCTGACAATTCTTTCCGCCGTTCGCTATCTCGGGCTAACGCGTATTCGCGAGGGTGAATTCTACGCGCTAATTCTTTTTGCCACCTTTGGCATGGTGGTGATGGCGGCGGCAAACGATCTCATCGTGTTTTTTCTTGGCCTGGAAACGATGTCCGTTGCGGTTTATATCCTGACAGGAATATGGCGTGCCGACAGCCGGGCCAGCGAAGGCGCCATGAAATATTTTCTCGTGGGGGCCTTCGCCACGGGATTTCTTCTCTACGGCATCGCTCTGGTTTACGGTGCCACCGGCTCGACTCATCTCAACCAGATCAGCGCTTACCTCGTCGAGCATCCGACGGAGTGGCCCGTCTATTTGATTGGGGGCGTGCTTCTGATCTTGATTGGCTTTGCCTTCAAGATCGGCGCGGTGCCTTTTCATTTCTGGGTGCCGGATGCCTATGAGGGAGCGCCGACCCCGGTGACCGGCTTTATGTCGGTAGCGGTCAAAGCGGCCGCGTTCGCCGGTTGGACGCGCATCCTGATGCACCAACTCTCCCCATTGGAAACAGAATGGGCCGGTCCCATATGGGTTCTCGCGGTTTTGACCATGACCGTTGGCAACCTGCTTGCGATTACCCAGTCGAGCGTCAAGCGAATGCTTGCTTACTCGAGCGTCGCGCACGCAGGCTATCTGCTGATCGCTTTTGCCGTGGGGGCCGAGTGGGGTAGTGTGCCGCTGCTCTTCTACGTTGTCACATATGCCGTGATGACGGTGGGTGCATTCGCCGTGGTGACCGCGTTGACCGAGGACACGACCCCGCGCGAGAGCTATGCAGAATTTGCAGGGCTCGGTTTCAAGCGCCCATTTCTCGCCATGGCTATGTGCGTGTTTATGCTGTCGCTCGCGGGCTTTCCACCGCTGGCCGGCTTTGCCGGAAAGTTCTACCTTTTTCGCGCCGCTGTTCTTGCGGGTCACACTCCCCTGGCGGTGATCGGTGTACTAAACAGCTTGCTGTCGGTTGCCTATTATCTACGCGTGATTGTTGCCATGTACATGGAAGAAGGCGGCGTCAAGGGCAAAAGCTTTGCCGACGCTCCTTATCTCTACATTGCTGTCGGGCTGGCGGCGTTGGGCACGCTCTACCTCGGCGTGATGCCGGCGCCCGCGCTGGAGTGGAGCAGGGTTGCTTTCCCTTTCCTGGACTAACCCATTCTTGCGAGGGCGTGCTGGCTAATTTCCTTTGATGAAGAAACCGATCGCAACGGGCACTTCAGCGGTGCCGGGGACCGTTTCCTGAAGCTGTGGTGTTTTTAGGTGAAGCTGCGCCGAGCCGCCGCCGTCGAGGTTCAGCAGGTCCGGGGTTTGGAGCTTCCACTGTGGATCCGAAAACAGTTCCTGTAACTCCGGCCAATTCAGCCCGGCGAACAGGCCATCCGTCACGGCGATCACGATTCGTTGCTCGCGATCGAGACCGATAACCGCCCGCCGGCTGTAGCGATCGACCCCGCGAGTCACTGGCTCAAACGAACCGCGATACAACAGTAGAGGACCCGTTTGCAGGGCTTCGTCGGCTTGCTCAGGGCGAAAATCATCACGGTGCGTGATGAAGGAAGCTCCATTGCGAAAGCCGAAGATGCCCGTAAAGAGCGCGCTTTTAGAAACGCTGCGATTAAACTCTTTGCCGCTGGTTTTCAAGAACCCCAGCGCTCTTCCCTTTTCATCGAAGTAATTTGCGTTAATTGCCGCTATGGCGCCACTTTTCTCGGCGAGGACACGAACGTTTGCTCCTCCCAGCCGGTATTGGTTGCTCGACAGGATGCGCGGCGTGATCCAGCGGGAATCGAAGCGGACAACCGTCAGCTCGACGAGCTGCGCCGGATCGGACCGTTCCATGGCGATTTTGCGATATTCGACGCCTTTGTGAACGGTTCGCCAGCTCCCGGCCGCGCTTACGGTCAGTCTGGGGCTGTCCTTGAGTTTGGTCGCCTTGGCCGACACGTGAAAATAAAATAGCCCCACGAAGAAAAAAAACGCGAAGATATAGATCGAGCCGCGATATGACATTCACGGGGGAGCATAACAGAGCGAGCAGTCAAGAAAAAGCGGAAGAGGCAGATGTTGCTGGTGGCATATAGATCGTTTCTCAGCATCGAGACAAGCTGTAGCTCTGTCTCTCAAATCGCGAGATTGCCCCGGGACGACAGCTATTCGAGCGGAGACAGCAAGCTAATCCCGTTTGGGATCGCGGCCGCTAGGGAGGGAGATCGAGAGATTCTAAAACCAAAATTCAGACTGTGGTACTTACTAGTCGGGGCGCCGTCGTGAGTGTCCGGTCCGGTAGAACAGTAGCAACAGAAGTATTACCAGTGTAGTGGCCCAGTTGTTGACGCTCCAATTCAACAGCGGAGACCACTCTCTGTAAAGCTGCGCTAAAAAATCGCCAAAGAACTCCATAGGTCACCTCATGATAGTTTTGGGCGGCTGGCTACCTGTTGGTCAACCTGAGCAAGATTCGTGCAACCTATGTCCAAACGAGTAATCCCTTGAAAAATAGGCGCCTATGATAGACGGAAAATCGAATAAGAGCACAAATTTGTTCAGTTCATCGCTCTTGGTGACAGGATATGACATAATAGGCTTATTTTACCCGGGATCTGGTTATCTGCCGACCTTCGAGCCGGACCGAGCTTGGAAATCGGCGTCGAGATGGGCACGATGGAAGCACAAGCCGCGGCAATTTTTAATTAGCGGCAACGGCTATCTCCATGCTGTGAGAATGCCCGAAAGGGAGAGAGGATGATGGGAACGAGAGTTTTTGAACGTAAGGCGGGAGTGTTCGGATCAGCAGCGTTAAAATTAATCAACGGCTTGCTGGCGGGATTGCTGTTGTTGGGCTGCGCTCAAGGCCAGAGGGAATTGAGCATGACGCCCGCCGCCGCGGCGACCCAGGATGGCCACACCAAGGCGATAGAAGCGGCGGTTCACGCCGGTACAGATGTAAACGCCAGGATCGAGCGGGGAAACACAATCCTCATGATGGCGGCACGGGCCGGGAACGTGGAGATCGTCAAGAGCCTACTGGCTGCCGGTGCCGACGTGAGGGCGCGCAACGATAACGGCGAAACCGCCTTGCAACTCGCCGCCTGGGGGGGCCACTCGACCATTGCGGCCCTTCTCTTGGGTGCCGGCGCCGATCCCAACTCGAAAGATGGGTCGGGCGCGACACCGCTCCTCGCCGCCGCGGCCCAAGGCAAAACGGAAGCTGTGCAGGCACTGATCAAAGGCGGAGCGGATGTGAACAGCCGCGGTTTGAAGGAGGGAGTAACGCCGCTCTTGTTCGCAGTAGGAGCAGGTCACGGTGCCGTTGTCGCAGCCCTGATAGAGTCCCAAGCGGATGTGAACGCCTCAAGCTTGACCGGTGTTACTCCCCTCATGATCGCAGCGGCGCGAGGCCAAAGCGAAATCCTTGGTGATTTACTGGCCGCGGGCGCGCGGGTGAACGCAAGGGACGCCCAGGGGCGAACGGCTCTCGGGTTTGCGCGCCAAGCCGGTCACAAGTCCATCATCGCTGTTTTGCAGGACGCGGGGAGCGATTGAATAATCGGTTCGGATTATTCATTCGTGAGAGCCTGGGAGAAGCGGCCTTGCGAAAGACTATGCAAATGAGCACCGGCTCTGGCAATGGGTTTTCCGGGCAGCAAAGGAGTACTCGGGCAATATATCCCACTCAAAGGACTTCTGATTCAGCTTTGAAAGTCACCCGGCTTTTTTACGCGCGGCCCACTATAGAAGTCGCGCGCCAGTTGCTGGGCAAGCACCTGGTGCGAAGGCATCCGGCGGGGGCTACGATTGGTCGAATTGTCGAGACCGAAGCCTATGTCGGCCCGCAGGACAAAGCATGCCACGCTTCCCGTGGCCGCACGGCGCGTACCGAAGTCATGTTCGGAGCTCCGGGGCGCGCTTATGTTTACTTTATCTATGGTTTTCACTACATGCTGAACATTGTCACGGAGCAAGAGAACTTTCCCGCTGCTGTGCTGATTCGTGCGGTGGAACCGGTTAGAGGAATTCTCTTGATGAAGCGGAGGCGCCGCAATGAGGAGCTGGAGAATCTAACGAGCGGCCCCGGAAAGCTCTGCCAGGCTTTCGCCATCGATCGCAGTCTAAACGGCAGCGATCTCTGCGGAGAAATCCTGTACGTGCGCGATGCCGGCGAGCCGGTAGCCGAGATTGTGCGTACCCCACGTATTGGCGTCGACTATGCGGACAGCTGGAAAGACGAGCCACTGCGGTTTTTCATCAGCGGGAACCCCTTTGTCTCGAAGCGCTGACAGTGTTCAGTGTTCACTTTATTCTGCCCAAAGGGCCAGTTCGCCAAATTGCTTTGCGCGTTCCAATTGTTTCGACCCACGAAAAAAGCAGATTCTTCGTCGCTGCGCTCCTCAGAATGACATTGGGAAGTACTTTCAAATCACAGCTCTCCCGTTTCAAGGAATTAGCCGTGAAGTGAACTACTGTCACTCTGTTTGTCTTGCGACGCGACGCTATAGAGGCTCTTGGCCGGGCTGATCAGGTGATCAATGGCGAGCCAGAGACTGCGAGAGTGGTGGAAGAAAATAACCGGGAAAACAACCGCAAAGGGGACCCATAAAGCGAGTTGTTGCTGGACTGTCATAGCCGTCATGGCATCCAGAATAAAAAATCCCGGCACCGCAATCGTGACCGTGGCGGCATAGTTGATATAGATTGCGCCGATAAAGTAGCCTTGCTCCCGTTCGAACACGAGCCTGCAGTGGAGACAGCTCCGGTACATGGAAAAAGGCCGGCGGAAAACCGGGCCGGCGCCGCAGCGCGGGCATCTTAGCTTCAAACCATTTGCCAGTAAGGTCAGTACTCTCTTTTTGAGCATTTGAGCTATAAGATTGTCCAAAGCTTCAACAGTTCAAAAGGTTCAAGGTGCCGAGGCGAACAAGTCGGTTCACAACTCGCCGGCTAGAGGCGCGTTCGCTAAGGGGGAGCTGCTCGGTCCGCTGGTGGCGCCATTGATATACGCGCTCAGAAAACGCGCCGTGTGAGAGCCTGTCGCATCAGCGATCACTTGCCACGGCGCGCCGCGCGCGACTACCTGGCCGCCTTGGTCTCCTCCTTCAGGACCTAAATCGATCACATAGTCTGCGTCCTTGACAATATCCAGGTTGTGCTCAACCGTGACAACCGTATTGCCGATTTCGACGAGCCGGTGCAGGATCTGTATCAGCTTTTCGACATCGACGAAGTGAAGACCAGTCGTTGGCTCGTCCAGAACGTAAAATGTCTTGCCGTGGGATTCCTTGCCCAGTTCGTAGGCGAGCTTGATTCTTTGAGCCTCACCTCCCGAAAGCGTGTTGCTGGCCTGCCCGAGGGTGATGTATCCCATGCCGATCTCCTCGAGGATCTTGAGCGGCCGCGCGATCTTCGGAAAAGCATGGAAGAAGGGCACGGCCTCTTCCACCGTCATGCGTAAAACATCCGCGATATTCCTGTCACTGTAGCGAATCGCGAGCGTCTCCTCGTTGAAACGCTCGCCGCGGCAGGACTCGCAGTCGACAAAGACATCGGGTAAGAAACTCATCTCCTTGCATATTTTCCCCTGGCCGGCGCATTCTTCACAGCGCCCGCCGCGCACGTTGAACGAGAAACGGCTCGGGCTGTAGCCGCGCAAGCGGGCCTCCGGAGTGAGAGCATAGAGTTTGCGAATTTCGTCCAACAAGCCCACGTAAGAAGCCGGAACCGAACGGGGAGTCTTGCCGATAGGGGCCTGATCCACTTCGACGATCCGCGCGAGCGATTCCCAGCCGGTGATGTCTTTGTGCACTCCCGGGCGCCCGGCGAACTGTCCGAGTTTCATTTTGAGGCCTTTGTAAAGGACTTCCTTGACCAGGGTACTCTTGCCGGAACCGGAAATTCCCGTCACACAGGTCCACATTCCGAGGGGTAGAGCGACATCGATGTTCTTTAGGTTATTGGCTCTCGCGCCTCTAACCGTGAGCCAGCTCGCCTTGCCGAAGTCGCGCCTGGGACCAATCCGTCTTCTCTCACCCCGAAGAAAAATCCCGGTGAGCGAGTCCGGGTTGTTCTTGAGCTCCTCGGCAGAGCCTACCGCCACCACGCGGCCCCCCCGCACGCCCGCCCCCGGACCAAGATCGACGATCAGGTCTGCCGATTCGATTGTTGCCTGGTCATGTTCGACGACAAGTACGCTGTTGCCTACCTGTTCAAGGCGCCGCAACGTATGGAGCAATAGGTCATTGTCCCGCGGATGAAGCCCGATGGTTGGCTCATCGAGAATGTAGCATACGCCGCGCAGGTTCGATCCGAGTTGGGCCGCCAGCCGAATGCGCTGCGCCTCGCCGCCTGAGAGTGTGTCGGCGCGCCGATCAAGCGTCAGATACGGCAGCCCGACCTCTTTCAGAAAGTTGAGCCGCTGCTGGATCTCCTTCACCACCTTCTCGGCAACTGCCTGGTCGCGCTCGCCATCGCCATTACCCGTCTGCATCATGCGCAGCTCGTCAAAGTATCTTTTGGAGTCCTCGACGGACAACGAGGTCACCTGCCAGATCGCTTTGCCGTCGACTTTGACCGCTTGCGCGCGCGGGTTGAGTCTGCGCGCGTGGCAAGCATCGCAGGGAGATTCGGCCAAGAGCTCCGCCAATTCATGAGTCGCATCCGCTTCGACCTGTTGCCAGATCTCCCGCAGACACGGGATCAGACCTTCAAATCCCGTGCGACCGTTTTCCCTGTAAAGAATCTCTTGTTGAGTCTTCTTGGCCAGCCGAACAAAGGGCTTGTCGATGTCGTTGGGATAGTGCTCCTTGAGAGCCTCTAGAATCCGCAACATGGCTCGCCGCAGGTGGGAAGCATTTGTGGAAAACAGATCGGCGAGCGCCGTCATTGTGGCACGCAAGGACTTGCTTGAATCCGCGATCACCAGATCCGGATCAAAATCCCATCTAAAACCCATGCCGGCACAATGCGCGCAGGCTCCTTGACGACTATTGAAAGAGAACAGCCGCGGATCGAGAGGCTCGTAGCCGATGCCGCACTGATGGCAAAAGAGGCGTTGATTGAAAATTCGCTCCCCACCGTCGCCTATAAGGTGAATAACGCCATTGCCCAGGCGCAAGCCCTGATCGAGCAGCGTCTCTAAGTCACGACTGCCCGCTTTGGCCTTGCCAATGACGATATCGATGTCATGTTCTTTGAATCGCTCCAGTCCCTGGGTCAGCTCCGGGGCTCTTAGATCGACGATATCTCCGTCAATGCGCGCGCGCCGGTAGCCCAGCCGGCGTGCGCCCGAGATCACCTCTTTGTGGAAGCCTTTGCGGCCGCGCACGATGGGGCTCAAGATCATGACCTCCTTGCCCCGATAGGCGCGGCCGACGCGGTCGAGGATTTGGCTACGCGTCAACGAATGGATGATCCGGCCGCACTGGACACAATGCTGTTTTCCCACCTTGGCATAAAGAAGGCGCAAATAGTGATAGATCTCCGTGACCGTGGCGACGGTAGATTTTTTACCCCCCTGGCTGAGCCTTTGTTCAATGGCGACCGTGGGAGGGATGCCGGAGAGCAGGTCGACATTGGGACGCGCCATGACCTGGAGAAACTGCCGAGCGTAGGCGGAGAGGCTGTCGATGTAGCGCCGTTGACCCTCGGCATAGATGATATCGAAGGCCAACGAAGACTTGCCCGATCCACTCAGGCCCGTAATGACGACGAAGCGATCGCGCGGAATCGTCAGGCTGATGTCTTTGAGGTTATGCTCTTTTGCTCCGACGATCGTGATTGCGTTTTGGTCCTCGACCCGACCGTCCGAAGATGAAGGCACAACATCTTTCTCCAGTGCTGGAGCGTAAGGAGAGAGTTCGTTTTTTTTGAGGTATGGCCGGAGATGAAGGCCGGTATGGGAGGATTCAATTTCGGCTACTTCCTCCGGCGTTCCAGTCGCGACCACGCGACCGCCGCCGTCGCCCCCCTCAGGCCCCAGATCTATGATGTGATCGGCGCATTTCACGACTTCCATGTTGTGCTCGATCACGACGATCGAATGGCCCTGTTCGATGAGCTCATGAAAGGCCCCTAAGAGCCGCTCGATGTCGTGGAAGTGCAGACCGGTGGTGGGCTCATCAAAGATAAAAAGCGTTCCGGCTTTTCTAGCTTTCGCCATATGGGCGGCCAGCTTGAGTCGCTGCGACTCGCCTCCGGAAAGCGTGGTTAGAGGCTGTCCGAGACGGACATAATCGAGGCCTACGGCGCGCAACGGATAAAGACCGTCTTTGATCTCGGCAATGTCTTTGAAAAAAACCATCGCTTCGCTGACTGTGAGATCGAGAATCTGGCGGATGTTTTTGCCGCGATAGGTGACTTCCAGAATTTCTTCGCGAAACCGGCTGCCGTGACACTCGGGGCAGGACGTGTACACGTCCGAGAGAAACTGCATTTCGATCTTTTCGAATCCCTCGCCACGGCAGGTTTCACAGCGACCGCCCTCCACGTTGAACGAAAATGTCGCTGGCGCGTAGCCGCGCAGGCGCGAAAGCTCGGAGGTTGCGAAGAGTCGCCGAACGGCATCGAAAACCTTCATGTAGGTAGCTGGATTCGAGCGCGGGGTTGTTCCCACTGGTGATTGATCTACCAGAACCACCTCGGAGATTCTGCCTACACCTTCGATGGCCGTACAGTGAACGACCGCCGCCCCGGGAGACTCTTTCAGTTTCCTCAAGTTGCGACAGAGGACGTCGTCGAGAAGGGTTGATTTTCCCGAACCGGACACGCCCGTAATACAAACGAGCTGGCCCAGTGGCAGCTCGATATCGATATTCTTTAGATTATTGGCGCACGCGCCTGTGATTCTGATCGCGCGTTGCAAAACAGGGTTGCGCCTGCGCGCAGGCAAGGGAATGATAGTGCGCTGACTCAGATACGCTGCGGTGAGCGATCGCTCGTCTTTGAGCAGTGAAGCGAACGGGCCGGCAAACATGATTTCGCCGCCTTGGTCTCCGGCCTTGGGCCCGAGATCGATGATGTAATCGCTCTCCTTGATGATCTCCGGATCGTGTTCGACCACCACAACGGTGTTGTGGTTCGATCGTAAGCGGCGGAGAATTTCCACTAGGCGACGGCTGTCGCGCGGGTGAAGCCCTACGGAGGGCTCATCGAGCACGTACAGCGTATTCACCAACGAGGAGCCGATCGCCGTCGTTAGATCCACACGCTCCAGCTCTCCGCCGGAAAGCGTCCGTGACTGGCGGTCGAGGGTCAGGTACTCGAGCCCTACCCCGACGAGGTAACCCAGCCGGCGGCGAATTTCATCCAGCACCAGGCTTGCCACTTGATCAGCGGCACCCATGGGCCGGTAATCGTTGAAAAATCGATTCGCGTCGGCCACGCTCATGGCGTTAATTTCGGCAATGTTTTTACCGTCGATCCGGTAGTACAGGGCGTCAGGCTTCAAGCGGGTGCCGTGGCATTGTGGACAGACAAGATAGGCCCGGTAACGGGCCAGAAGAACACGCACGTGCATACGATAGCTCTTGCGTTCCATTCTGCGGAACCACCCGCGAATGCCTTTGAATTCGCCCTCACCTTCGATGATCAGCCGCTGCTGCCTTGCCGTGAGCTCACGAAAAGGTTTCTTTGTCGGAACCCGCTTGCGCTCGCAGAACTCCATCAGCCGACGCATGCGGCGCGCTTTCGTGATCCAAGGCTTGATGGCTCCTTCGCTGAGGGATTTACCAGGATTGGGAATGACGAGATCCAAATCGATGTCGATGACGCGCCCGAAGCCACGACAGGTATCGCAGGCGCCCAGCGGGCTGTTGAAAGAAAACAAGTTTGGCGTAGGATCGCGATAAGAAATATCGCAGTACGCGCAATGGAACTGATTACTGAAGGGCTCGCGGCGCCAGTCTTCTTGCGGCAGGAAGACATTCAGTTTCCCCCTGCCATAGTGAAACGCCTGCTCCAGGGTATCGGATATCCTTTTTTTGTTTTGCTCGCGGTAGACAAAACGATCCGCAAGCACCTCGAAGGGGCCACCCTTTGAGGGGGCCTCTTCAAACTCGTCCAGCTCGTGAATGGCTCGATTCCAGAGCAAGCGGTGAAAACCCGCGTACTGCAGACCGCTTTTGACTTCTTGCCACGAAACGGCCGGGTCAAGCGGAAACGTCACCACCACATGAGTGCCCTCGGGTAAGGAAGAGAGCTTTTTAAGCACCGAGGGCGTGGTGTCACGCTCTACCACCCGCCCGCAATCGCGGCAGTGCAGCACCGCCACTTTGGCAAAAAGAAGCTTCAGGTGATCGTGAAGCTCCGTCATCGTGCCGACGGTTGATCGTGAGGTCTTGACCGGACGGCTTTGATCGATAGCGATGGTCGGGGGGATCCCCTCGATGCTTTCGACGTCCGGCTTGTCCATTCTGTCGAGGAACTGACGGGCATAGGCTGAGAAGCTCTCGACGTAGCGCCTTTGCCCCTCGGCGTAGAGGATGTCGAATGCCAGCGTGGATTTGCCGGAACCGCTCACGCCCGTGATAACGGTCAACTGATTGAGGGGAATTTCGAGATCGAGATTCTTGAGGTTGTTCTGCTTGGCACCGCGGATCTGGATCGAGGCGGACGTTTCACCGCTACGGTTGAGAAGAGGAGCAAGTAAAGAGCTGGGAATCACGGATGGAGAAGAATTGGCTAGCGTTTAGTGTAGGCGGTACTTCTCCGCCAAAATCCGGCGAAAGCGCGAGCCATAAATCAAATCGAACGTTTCCTCTTTGCCGGGAAACAATTGCATTGCCGTGTGCTTTGCATGATTCACCACATCCTGCGCTTCTTCCAGCGTGAGATCGACGCGCCAGAGCAAAGCAGCCGTAAGATCCATCGCTCTGCGCAGCCTGCGTAGCTTGCGCTCCTCCGCGAGGAGTGCTTCCTTGCTTACGTTAGGATTAGTCATTGTCTCCTGCTGTTCCGCTTTGAACGGAACATTACGACTAATTCAAGCGCCAAGCGTTAAAATGTATCATAGACATCGAGGGAATCAAGGTTAGCGTAAAGACCGAGAGTCGTGGACTTCTTTTTTGGCGATCCGTCTGTTAGGTTTACACCGGTGCTCATCGCGGAAATTTTTTTTTCCATACAAGGCGAAGGCCGTCTGATCGGCATTCCTTCCACCTTTATTCGCACGAGCGGCTGCAACCTGCGTTGCGCCTGGTGCGATACCCCTTACACTTCTTGGCGGCCGGAAGGCCAGAACTTGAGTTCTAAGGTAATTCTGCGCGAGGTGGAAAAATACCCCGCCCGGCATGTTGTTGTGACCGGTGGCGAGCCCTTGCTGGCCCGTGAAATCCAAGAGCTGACGGCAGGCCTCAAACGAGCCGGCGCGCACATAACGATCGAAACGGCGGCAACCTTGTTCAAGCCGCTCGACTGTGATCTGGTCTCGATGAGCCCCAAACTTGCCCATTCGACCCCGCAAGGCAGATTCGCCGAACTCCATGAGAAGCGCCGGCTCAACTTTGATGTCATGCAAAAATATATCGACCGCTATGATTATCAACTCAAGTTTGTCGTCAATCAGAAGCGTGATTTCGCTGAGATTGAAGAGATACTTGGCCGTCTCCACCATATCGACCGCTCGCGCGTGCTGATGATGGCGCAAGGAACGATAGCAGAGGAAGTACGGGAAAAAGCTACCTGGATTGTTGAGTTGTGCAAACAGTATGGGTTCGGTTACACGCCGCGTCTCCACATCGATCTGTTCGGCAACCGGCGCGGAACTTGAGACGAGCCCTACTCGCGGTCCAGCCGTTCAGACAGCTTCGCGCCGTTCAAGTCGTTCAACAGCGAATGACGCCCGATCTGGTTCTTTGGCCGGGGGATAGGGGCTTGGCCATCGGTCCGGTGACGATGTATCCTAGCAGCGAAGGCGCTCGGGGAGCTGAAGAGAAGACTGTTAAAGCCCTGGAGAAGTACTGACCATGCACACCGCGGTCGATGCGCTTGCCGGTGATCTCGAAAGCAGGGGAGGGATTGAACATGCCGATCTACGAATACCTGTGTCTCGACTGTAAGAAGCCTTTTACGTTTCTCGCGGGCGTGGTTGCGGACTCGGGAGAGCCCCAGTGCGCGCGCTGCGGCGGAAAAAAACTGCGCAAGCTCATTTCTCGAGTGGCACGCGTCCGTTCAAAGGAATCGTCGCTGGAAAACCTCGCCGATCCAAGCAAGTTGGGTGATATGGACGATCCAAAGGCGATGGCCCGCTGGGCCAAGGAAATGGGAAGAAGCATGGCCGACGAAACCGGCGAGGAACTTCCGGAAGATTTCGATGAGATGATGGAGAACGAGTTGGCGGGAGAATCCGATAAAGAATAAGGTGGAGGGGATGACAGGCCGTGCCGAGCGGGGTCGGACCTCGCAGGAGAAGACGGTAGCCTAATCTTCAATCCTTGAGGGGGATGCCAAACTTTGCGAGCCTTCGCTTCCATGCTTCGCGCCGCTCAATTCCCTGCCACATCGAAATCTCATTCCTGGCCAGCTCCGTTCTCTTTTCTTTGAGCTCCGACTCGAGTCTTTCGACTTTTTCCTGGTGCAGCTTCAGGAGATCATCCTTCTCAGTCAGTAAACTCTCCAGCTCCTGGAGCTTTTCCAACTTTTGGCGCGAGATCGCTTGTGGGGTGTTTTCCTGTAGAGATTCCGCCACTGGCGTAGCCGAGTCTGGCGCTGTCGGCTGAGACTTGAGCGCGACTATTTCAGACCTGAGCTTCTCGATCGCCGCATCGCGGCTCTTCAGAAGCGTCTCTTGTTCGGTTATGCGATGTCGCAGACCCTCGACCGCCTTGTCTAGGCTTTCTTCCAACTCTCCGACCATCGCTTCTTTTGCCTCGAGCGACTCCTGCACCGTTGTCAGTTCCTGCCGCAGCGTAGCTTCGACCTCCTTCTTTGAGGATTCCATTGCGGTCAATTGAGCCGTAAGAGCATCCAACTCGCCATTGCGCTGGTGCAAAAACTGGTTTTTTGCGCCGAGCTCCGCCTCCAGATCATGCATCTTTGCACCAAGTTTTGTCTTTAGCTCTTGGAAGGCAGCGTCCTTCAACTGTACAATTTTGGTTTTCTCCTCCAGCTCCTGTTGCAGCAGAGTCTCCAATCGCTCTTTCACCGAGGCGAGATCGGCCATTCGTTCGCGCAAAATATGGACATCGGACTTGAGCGCTTCTAATTCCACACCCCGGCTCTGCAGAAGCTCGTCCCTTTGATTTACATCGGCTTGCAGATCATGGATTTTCGCATTTAAGCCTTTTTCCAGCTCTTTGATAGCCGCATCTTTTGCTTGCAGCGCCTCCATGTGTTGTCTGAGGCTGTCCTGGAGTAGCTTTTCTCCTTGCTTCTTGGTCGAGCGCAACGAGGCAAGATTGTTCACTTCGGACCTGAGCGCTTCTAACTCTGCTTCGCGGTCTTTCAAAAGCTTGTCTCGCGCATTAAGCTCGCCTTCAAAGGTTTGGGCCGTTTTACTCAAGGTAGTTTGAAGTTTTTTGACCGCGAGGTTTCTTTCTTGTAACGCGTCCGTGGTTGTTTTTAGCTCACGTTGGAGGGTGTCCTCCGTGCGCTTCTTAGCCGATTCCAAATCGGCCAGTCGCGCTGCCGCCTTTTTCAGTTCAGATCGGAGCGTCTCCAGCTCGATATTGCGGCTCTGCAACAATCCGTCTTTCTCGGTCGACTCAGCTTCCAGAATTCGGACTGTCGCGTTGAGTTTTTTCTCGAGCTCTTTGATGGCGGCATCTTTTGCTTGCAGCGCCTGCGTTTCTTTTCTCAATTCCTCCGCCAATAACCTCTCCGCCTCGGTCTTAGCGGTCCCGGTTCTGGTCACTTGCGCCGCGAGCGCGTCGATCTCTTTAGCACGCTTGGCGAGCAACGTCTCCTTGGCGTCCAGCTGAGTCTCCAGAGCGATAATTTGGCTGCTCAAGTTCGTTTCGAGCTGTTTAATCGCAGCATCTTTCGTCTGCAGTAGCTCAGTCTTTTTGTCAAGCTCCTCCCGTAGCGCGCTCAGCTCTTGGAAGTCCGAGGCTCCCTGCGTACCCCCCTGCTTTCTCACGGCATTCAATTGAGAGCGGAGCGTCCTTAGCTCGGCATCCCGAGTATGCAGAAGCCTTTCTTTTTCGATCAATTGATCTTCGAGCGCGAGAATCCTGTTTACTCCGCTCGCCAGATCTTTCAGCGCCGCCTCTCTGGCCGACCGGGCATGTTTTTCTTTCCAGATCCAATCCTGTAGCGAGCTCTCTATTTCGGCCTTCGCAACTTCCGCCGCGACGAGCCGCTCTCTAAAGGCCTGTAGCTCCCCGCCACGAGCCATCCTTAATGCGACTCCGACCATAAGGATCGCAAAGATCGCCATGGCGCCGTACCATAGGCCGGTCGCATTACCGAAGCTGAGACTACCGTCGGCGACTAATTGCCCGGGGTTTGTAAAGAGGAGCGAGCGAAACTGGTGGAAGGACTCATCGGTGGTGCCCGAGTACAAGAAAATGAGTACCCCCAGGGCGACCATGAGGGCGAATAACAGGATCAAAGCCTTGTCTAGGACCCGCATATTTAAAAAGGTTGCAAATAGCCTATTTTTGACGTCTCAAACTGTGACATTTTAAGCCTAAATCAAGAGATTGCCAGAAAAGTTCTGGGATTTTTTTAATAAACCGCCGGCTGCGGGAGAGAACTGCCACAAAATGATCTGGTTGACGCAAAAGTGTCAGATTGGATTTTGCTGAAATCAGTCTGTGCTCCTATGGAAATAGCCGACTATAAGGAAAATCCCCTGGTCCTGCGCCCGCCCCCTTTTTGTAAAGGGGGCCATTGGGGGATTTATCGGTGTTGATCCGCATCACCTGCGGGCTAATTTCATCCGCTGTGTTGTACCCATTGGTACATGAATTACTCCTATGAAAATTGGGGTTGGAACCTCGGCAGCCCTTGTTCTAGGATCCGTCGCCCTGGAGCCTTTTCTGAATGTCATTCTGAGGAGCGCAGCGACGAAGAATCTGCTTTTTTCTTCGAGACGGGACAAGAAGCATAAAAAGCAGATCCCTCACTGCCGTTCGGGATGACGGTGGTGGGACAGATGACAGCGTGGGGCTCCTTTGTGGGCGAGCGTAAGATCATGAAACACTTCTGTGGGCGAGCGTAAGATCATGAAACACTTCTGTGGGCGAGCGTAAGATCATGAAACACTTCGTAGAGCGGCGCCGGGTTTTGGCT